>PAWK01000033.1 GCA_002714195.1 Gammaproteobacteria bacterium
GAGATTGTAACTAAAAGTGTTCCGGGTTCGACAATTATATCTCTATATCGGTAATCGCTCGCTATGTCTACTTGACATGGAATTTTAGCAATAGATTCCAACCAGTATTTACTAATTAACCCGGCATGAAAACTAGTGCCACATGCAACTATTTGAACTTGTTTCGTTTTATTNAAGAACTCNCCAGCCTTTACTCCAAAGGCCTCCTCTAAAACTTTACGGGCTGTTATTCTTCCNTCTAGNGTATCTTTTANTACGACAGGCTGCTCATAAATTTCCTTNAGCATAAANTGCTTATACTCTCCCTTTTGAACATCTTTTATTTTGGAGTCAATAGTCGTANTNGGTCGAGATACTTGNTCCGNNCCATTCCAGATTTCTATACTCTCTCGCGTTACCTGCGCTATATCCCCTTCTTCTAAATAGANAAACCTATCAGTTACATGACCTAAAGCAAGCGGATCGGACGCTATAAAATTNTCGCCNATGCCGANNCCAATGACGATAGGAGANCCACTTCTAGCAACAATAATTTGGTTCCGCTGAGAGTTGTCGATCGCACATATCCCATAGGCTCCATTAAGTTTTTGTAACGCTCTCATCACAGAATTAAGCAAGGATACTTTCCCATTCTTTTTCTCTTGATGTATGAGGTGAGCAATTACCTCACTGTCTGTCTCTGTTTTAAACTCATACCCTTTTTTGGCGAGCCGAGATCGGACTGACTCATGATTTTCAATAATGCCGTTGTGGACTATTGCGATTTCATTCTGTGAAGAATGAGGATGGGCGTTACTTACTGACGGCTTACCATGGGTCGCCCAGCGCGTGTGTGCAATGCCAGTGTCGCCCTGTAANTTTCTTTTTATGACTGTATCTGAAAGTTTTTTAACTTTGCCAACGCTTCTCAACAATTGAAGCTTGGCGCTCGTCTCAGACAGGAGCGCGATACCCGCAGAGTCATACCCGCGATACTCAAGGCGTTTTAATCCCTCAAGGAGTATCCTAGAGACTTTTCTTTCTGATATAGCGCCTACAATTCCGCACATAAAATTCAGCTTTTAGTATTTTTTGTAGGGCGCTTCCAACCACTAATGGTTCTTTGCTTGGCGCGCCCTACTGCAAGATGGCCCTCTGGTACATTTGTATTGATCGCAGACCCCGCGGCAACAAAAGAATCATCCTCTAACTTAACTGGCGCCACTAAAACACTATTTGATCCAACAAAAACGTTATTCCCCAGNATAGTCTTGTGCTTGTTTGCTCCATCATAGTTACAGAATATAGTGCCCGCGCCAATGTTACAGTTTTTACCAATCTCAGCATCTCCAATGTAAGCCAAGTGATTTGCTTTTGTTCCCTCACCTAGAATGGCTTTTTTGGTTTCTACAAAATTACCAACCTTTACTCTGTTCCCTAGTATAGTACCTGGTCTAATTCTCGCATTTGGACCCAAGATCGTTTCTTCACCGATAGTTGCTCCCTCAATAATGGTGCCAGGCAAGATTTGTGTACAATTCCCAATCGAAGAGTCTTTTATGATTGTATTTGGACCGATTTTTACATTATCGCCAAGCATAACGCTGCCCTCAAACAGTGTATTAAAGTCAATCTCTACACCATTGCCACAGCTAAGCTCCCCCCTTATATCAGTTCTGGAAGGATCTTTTAGTATCACTCCTTCTTCTAAAAGCTGTGTGCAATTAGTCATTTGAAAATGCCTCTCTACTAATGCCAGTTGAGATTTATCGTTCACCCCTTGGGCTTCTATTTCGTTTATGACAACAACAGAGTTAATCGCAACTTTCTCAGAAACAGCAAGACCGATAATGTCGGTCAAATAGTACTCTGACTGTTGATTATTGTTTTCGACTCTATTGAGCCAACTTTCTAACCGAGCTACAGGCAGTGCCATAATGCCACTATTCACCTCTTTAATCTCTTTTTGCAAGTCAGACGCGTCCTTCTCTTCAACAATACCTATTACGTCATTCGATTCATTCCTCAGTATCCTTCCCAAACCTTTATTATTTTTAGTAATCAGAGTCAAAATGCCGATTGCGCCAGCTCTTGTACTGGCCAATAACTGTCTCAAAGTATCAGGTTTTATAAGAGGGACGTCACCGTAGAGCACCAATATATGATCATCTTGGGCTTTTGTTTCAAAGTAAGGAACTGCTTGCAGAACCGCATGAGCCGTGCCGAGTTGTTCCTTTTGTATTACCCAAGAAACCTCGACTTGGGAGGCAGAGTTTAGAATTTGGGCTTTCACTTGCTCGCCGTCATTACCGACAATTATATGTATCTTTCTTGCGCCCGCAGATTCCGCTGAATCTATTACATGCGCAAGCATTGGTTTACTGCCGATGGTATGCAGCACCTTCGGTAATTGGGAATGCATTCTTGTTCCTTTGCCAGCTGCCAGGATAACCGCTTCCATCTTAAAACCTTAGGTCAAATTTTTGTAAGATTTAGATTACCAAAAAAAAAGGTAGCAAGTGCTACCTTTTTTAGTTATTTCCATTACTAAAAGTACTATTTTTTCATCTGCTTCAAAGCACGAAGCTGAGCAGCGGCTTCGGCAAGTTGCGCCGCAGCTGTACCATAATCAAACTCTGAATTCTGGTTGGACATCGCCTTTTCAGCATCTTCAACGGCTTTTAAGGCCNCTGATTCATCGACATCTTCAGCCCTCATTGCGGTGTCAGTCAGCAAAGTCACTACCTCTTTTTGGACTTCGAGGAATCCACCCGAGACATAAAATACTTCCTCTTCGCCACCTTCTAAAATTAAGCGAACCGGACCNGGGATAAGTGCAGTAAGTAAGGGTGCGTGTCCATAACTTATGCCGAGGTCTCCGAGAGACCCAGCAGCAACTACCATTTCAACTGCACCAGTGAAAATACTCTTTTCAGCTGACACTATGTCGCATTGCATTGTTGTGGCCATTTACCTTACCTGTTTCAGTTCTGAAGCTATAAAACTCCGATGTGATTAGGTCTAGAGCGACTTCGCTTTTTCGACCGCCTCTTCTATCGTACCAACCATTGTGAAAGCCTGCTCCGGCAGCTCATCATAATCGCCATCAAGGATCCCTTTGAAACCTGCTATTGTGTCTTTTAGGGAAACATACTTCCCCGGTGCATTTGTGAAAACCTCTGCAACAGTAAAAGGTTGGGACAAGAATTGAGAGATTCGGCGAGCTCTATTAACAGTTTGCTTGTCCTCATCCGACAATTCGTCCATACCAAGAATCGCTATAATATCCTTAAGTTCTTTGTATCTTTGGAGAACTGTTTGAACCCCATTTGCCACCTCATAGTGTTCTTGACCTACTACCAGCGGATCTAGCTGACGAGAACTTGAATCTAGTGGATCAACGGCTGGGTAAATACCTAGGGAAGCAATCTCTCGAGACAAAACAACCTTGGCGTCTAAGTGAGCAAATGTTGTCGCCGGCGATGGATCAGTCAAGTCATCCGCCGGAACGTAAACAGCTTGGATAGAAGTTATTGAGCCGCTTTTTGTTGAAGTAATCCTCTCTTGCAGCGCACCCATTTCCTCAGCCAGTGTAGGCTGATAACCAACAGCNGAAGGCATTCTGCCGAGGAGTGCTGATACCTCAGTTCCAGCAAGAGTATAACGGTAGATATTATCGACAAATAAGAGNACATCNCGACCCTCATCCCGAAACTTCTCNGCCATNGTTAATCCGGTCANAGCCACTCTCAGTCGGTTTCCAGGNGGTTCATTCATCTGTCCATAAACCATGGANACTTTTGACTCACCTTCTAGATCAATGACCTTTGATTCTTGCATTTCATGGTAGAAATCGTTTCCTTCTCTTGTTCGTTCTCCAACTCCAGCGAAAACAGACAACCCACTATGCTCGGTAGCAATATTGTTAATTAATTCCATCATATTAACTGTCTTTCCGACGCCGGCNCCGCCAAAAAGTCCGACTTTACCACCCTTAGCAAAAGGACATACTAGATCAATTACCTTGATACCTGTTTCTAACAGTTCATTTGTAGTCGCCAATTCTTCATAGGTTGGTGCTTTGCGATGAATNGGCATCCGCTCTTTCTCACCTACTGGTCCTCGCTCATCAATAGGTCTCCCAAGAACATCCATAATTCTTCCAAGTGTTTCTGTACCAACTGGCACAGAAACCGGAGCGCCAGTGTCCTCAACTGCTAGTCCTCTGCTCAATCCTTCTGTACTGCCCAAGGCNATAGTACGAACTACACCATCACCTAGCTGTTGNTGTACTTCCAAGGTTATCTCGGTGCCGTCTACTGTAAGCGCGTCATAAACTTGGGGAACACTGTCCCGCTCAAATTCGACGTCTATAACTGCCCCGATAATTTCTACGATTCGACCGCTGCTCATGTTCGGTTCCTCAAACTCTTTCAAAAATATTAATTAAATAAACTATACTGCTGCCGCTCCGCCGGCGATTTCCGACAGCTCTTGTGTAATAGCCGCTTGTCTTGCTTTATTGTATGCAAGCCCTAATTCCTCTATTAAGTCACCAGCATTATCCGATGCGCTTTTCATGGCAATCATCCGAGCTGCCTGTTCACACGCATTGTTTTCTACCACTGCTTGATAAACCTGTGATTCGATGAAACGCAATAACAGNCCATCCAAAAGTTCTTGCGCGTCAGGTTCATAGAGATAATCCCAGTGATGTTGCAGGCTNTCTTCTTCNGAAGGTTGGAGAGGGATTAATTGGTTTACCACAGGCTTATGGGTCATAGTATTGATGAAGTCGTTACTAACAACCATCAGTCTATCTATTTCTCCAGCATCAAACTTATCAAGCATAATTTTCACGGCACCAATAAGATCTGTAATCTCTGGAGCATCACCGATGTCTCGAACCGCTCCTACTACATTTCCACCGTAGTTATTGAAAAAAGTTGCCGCCCTTGCGCCGATAGTACATATGTCTATTTCTACACCTTGGTCGGACCATTCTTTCATTGAGGCAACAGTGGCTTTAAAAGCGTTAATATTTAATCCGCCACATAATCCTCGATCAGTGGATACGACTATGTAACCAACACGCTTAGCGTCTCGAGTATCAAAATACGGATGCTTATACTCAGGGGTTGAGTTTGCTATATGCCCAATAACGGACCGGATTCGCTGCGAGTATGGTTTGCCAAGCTTCATGCGGTCTTGCACCTTCCGCATCTTGCTTGCAGAAACCATTTCCATGGCTTTAGTGATCTTTTGAGTATTCTTTATACTCGCGATCTTTGTTCGAATTTCTTTTCCACTCGCCATATTCTTAATTGCCTAGTAGTTATCTAATTTCTATAAAGAAATATACTTGACTCTTACCAAGTTTGAGTTGACTTAAATTTTTCAAGCGCGGCCCTAAAAGCTTTCTCGATGCCATCATCGTAATCGCCGCTTTCGTTAATCTTGCCCAGCAAATCTCCATGCTCACTGTTCATATAAGCCAGAAGAGCCGATTCGAAATCCAAGACTTTGTTTAGCTCTATGTCTTCCAAAAATCCTTCATTGGCTGCAAAAAGAGATACCCCCATCTCTGCAATTGATAATGGGGAATACTGCTTCTGCTTCATTAATTCGGTCACGCGCTGACCATGCTCCAGCTGCGCTCTCGTTGCGTCATCCAAATCGGACGCAAAAGCAGCGAATGCTGCGAGCTCTCGGTACTGAGCAAGCGCTATTCGAATCCCGCCTCCAAGTTTCTTAATAATCTTAGTTTGCGCTGCGCCCCCAACACGTGAAACCGAAATACCAGGGTTCATTGCTGGGCGGATACCTGAATTGAAGAGATCAGTTTCTAAAAATATCTGGCCATCAGTAATTGATATCACGTTTGTGGGGACAAATGCGGAAACATCACCCGCTTGCGTCTCGATCACAGGAAGCGCTGTTAAAGACCCTGTTTGACCCTTGACTTTACCTTCAGTAAACTTTTCAACGTAGTTAGCGCTTACTCTCGCTGCACGCTCCAAAAGACGGGAGTGTAAATAAAAGACATCGCCTGGATATGCCTCTCTGCCTGGAGGCCTTCTTAGTAGCAACGAAATCTGACGATAGGCCCAGGCCTGCTTAGTTAAGTCATCATAGATAATCAGAGCGTCCTCGCCTCTGTCTCGATAGTATTCACCCATAGAGCATCCGGAATAAGGCGCTATGAACTGCATTGAAGCGGGATCGGATGCAGAAGCGGACACGACAACCGTGTATTCCATTGCGCCATGTTCCTCAAGTTTTTGAACAACATTGGAGATAGAGCTCGCCTTTTGCCCAACTGCCACATACACGCATTTAACGCCCTTACCTTTTTGGTTGATGATTGTGTCTATTGCAACCGCTGTTTTGCCAACCTCTCGGTCACCGATAATCAGCTCTCGCTGCCCTCGTCCTATTGGCGTCATTGAGTCTATTGATTTCAAACCTGTCTGTACGGGCTGATCCACGCCCTGTCTGGCGATTACACCTGGTGCAACCTTCTCGATAGGATCAGTAAGTTTTGCGTCTATAGGTCCCTTTCCATCAATTGGTTTTCCGAGCGCATCGACCACTCTGCCCTCGAGCTCTGGACCCACGGGAACTTCCAGGATTCGCCCTGTGCATTTGCATGTCTGGCCTTCCTTGAGTTGAAGATAATCGCCTAATACCACGGCTCCAACAGANTCTCGCTCTAAGTTAAGAGCCATNCCATAAATGCTNCCTTCAAACTCAATCATTTCGCCATACATGACGTCTGCCAAGCCATGAATTCGGATGATTCCGTCCATCACACTGACTATTGTGCCCTCGTTCTTTGCCTGAACAGACACATCTAATTTATCGATCCTCTGCTTTATAATCTCACTGATTTCTGATGGATTCAGTTGTTGCATCGCTATGTCCTATATCCTAAAACGTCAAGAATTTATTGATTCAACTAATTTGGTTAACTTTCCACGAACAGAGCTGTCGATCACCATATCTCCGGCACGAATTACCGCACCGCCAACCAAAGATTCATCGACGCTCGTTGATAGATTAATTTCTCTATCTAATCGCTTTTTCAATGAGGCAGCTAGTTTCCCTGCAATCTCTGAACTAATTTCAAAAGCTGAGGTTACTTCAACTTCTAAAGAGCGCTCCTGGTCAGCTTTTAAGACTTCAAATAGCTCAGCAATTTCTGACAACAGTACTAACCGTTTATTTTCTGCAAGGAGCCGAATGAAGTTTTTGCCCTTACCGTCTATGTCATCACCACATATGCTTTCAAAAGACTCTGCGATTTGACTGGAGGAAAGAGATGGATTACCTAACACCGAGCCAACAGCCGGTTGTTTGGCCACGGCGGCAAATAGAGCTAGGAGATTAGACCAGCTTTGAAGCGCATTATCTTGCGAGGCGACTTCAAAAGCCGCTCTAGCATAAGGTCTTGCAAGTGTCGTTGTCTCTGCCATTGCTAATATTTCAAAGCTCTGTAGCCAATTTGTTCAACATTTCTTCATTCGCGGCCTGAACAATAGAGCCCTCAAGAATTTTTTCAGCACCAGCTACCGCAATCGCAGACACTTGGGCTCTTAATGCTTCTTTTGCTCGATTAACCTCTTGCTCTAGTTCGGCATTCGCGCTGGCTATAATGCGCTGGCCTTCCTCACGAGCGTGATCTTTAGCCTCTTCCACAATTTGTGCAGCTCGCTTATTTGCCTGATCAATAATACCAGCAGCATCTACCTTTGCAGCTTTTAACTGCTCCTCAGACTTGGCTTGGGCAGACTCAAGATCCTTCTCAGCTTTTGATGCTGCTTCCAACCCGTCAGCTATTCTTTTTTTCCGTTCATCCATAATAGAAACAAAGGGCGGCCAAACGTATTTCGTGCAAAACCAAACAAAAAAGGCCATTGCAATCATCTGACCTAGAAAAGTCGCATTAATATTCACGATTCTTTCTCCAGCTTACGCATGCTTTAGCCGCCGAGAGCAGCAGTAAATGGATTNGCAAAGGTAAACCACATGCCNATGCCNATNCCTATCATCGTAACGGCATCAATTAGCCCTGCAACCAAGAACATAGACACCTGTAATTTAGGAGCTAGCTCTGGTTGGCGAGCAGAACCTTCAAGGAANTTTCCTCCCAAAATACCAAAACCTATTGCCGTGCCTAACGCGCCCATGCCCAGCACAAGCAAGACACCTAGTACTGTGTTAGCCAAAATTATTTCCATCATTTCCTCCAGTGCTTCTTCAGTTCAGAATATTTAGCAAATTAGTGATGCGGTTTTTCGTGTGCCGCGTTTAGATAAACAATTGTTAACATCATAAAAACAAAAGCTTGCAGGGGAATCACCAAAAGATGAAAAACCGCCCAGACAAAGTGCGCTGGCAACTGCCACGCCCCTAGCATTGCAGCGATTAGTAAGAACAAGAGTTCTCCTGCATACANGTTTCCAAATAGTCGCAANCCNAGNGATACAGGTTTTGCAAGCAAAGTAGGAACCTCAATTATTAAATTAAATGGCAGCATCCACTTTCCGAATGGATGGAATGCTAACTCTCCGAGAAAGCCCCCCAANCCTTTATTTTTCACGCTGTANTATATAATCATGAAAAATACCAAGGTTGACATCCCCATAGTGATNTTGGGGTCCGTAGTTGGCACGATNTTAAAGGGAGCATGNTCGAAGTGAAAAACAACTGCAGCAAATTTTTCGAAACCAAAACTTGTNAACAGATCAACCGGCACAAGGTCCATCGTGTTCATCAACAAAATCCAGAATAGNAGNGTCAAACAGAGAGGCCCAATCAATTCGTTTTTATACTTGAAAGTCTCCGCNACCCTACCATCGACAAATTCGACNACCGCCTCAACAAAATTTTGTGCNCCCGAAGGATTTTCAACCGANGCTGTCCTTCCNACACGATAGAAGAACCACANGAAGCCTGCTCCNAGAAATAANGACCANCCNAANGTATCTACNTTGATCGCCCAAAAACCCATCTCAGCTGCTTCTTCTGGNGTGTGAGCAAACGTCCAATGNCCATCAATCCTTCCAAANGTNAGAAATGATAAATGATGAGTAATGTACTCTTGAACNGTNAATTCCGCTGCGGCNTGGGATGCGTCGGCCATCTCGTCTNAATTCTTCTCTNCTAAATTNTTAGTTTATATTTANGTGTTTTTCCCTGTTGGCCTGTAGTNAATGAATCCAGACATAANCACNCCAACAAANTGAGTNGCGATGAANCCNGCTATCAACGCAAATTCATTNAAGCNCGTAACNAGGGTAAAANTTAACGCGAAAAGCACACCAGTGAAAACAATTTTACCAAGCTCTCCGCGAATAAAACTTTTGACTACCTTGTCCGCGTTTTGTGCACCCTGAAACTTAAAGGCCTGAAATGCAAAATAGCTATTTGGTACCGCGCTTATAAGCCCGCCTAATAGTGCGGAGTAACCAACGGCTGCCTCAAAAATCATTAGACAAACTAAGAAAAACAGAGCTGTCCAGGTCAGTTGTGCAACTATTACTTTATATACTGAAGGAGGTCTTAAATTGGTCACGAAGTAGGCTTAGAAAATTCGCTTATTATTAGTATCAAAACCCCCAAATTAACTTTTGTCCTCGCCCTAGCTTGGAAAAAGCACGCGCATTATAGGAGCTTTATTATGCAGTATCAACCACACCCATAAACAATTCTTTAGGCTGGAAAAAATAACTTCTCTTTTCGAAAAAATTTGAGTGAATTTACTACGCTCTTTAATCTAAATGAGCCAATATGCCATCCAGCTCATCAAGACTATTGTATATAATGATAAGCTTTCCTTTTCCGTTTGTGTTGTGCTGAACCATCACTTTTGCGCCAAGCTTTTCGCCTAAATTCTCCTCCAAGTTCTTAATATTCGGGTCAGCAGGTCTTTTTCTGCCTGATTCGGACTTACCGACAAGATTTGCCTTTCTTACTAAGGCCTCTGCTTGCCTTACGGAGAGACCTTTCTGAGCCACAATTCTCCCAAATTCAACCTGCTTTGAGTCGGGTAGAGTTAAGAGTGCCCTTGCGTGACCCATCTCAAGTTTGCCGCTTTGCAGCATCTTTTGTACATCAATGTGCAAACCGACCAGACGCATAAGATTGGTGACTGTTGTTCGAGACCTACCCACTGCGTTAGCGACTTCCTGCTGTGTAAGTTCAAACTCGTCTTGCAAGCGTTTTAAGGCCAGAGCTTCCTCTATCGGATTCAAGTTCTCTCTCTGAATATTTTCAATCAATGACATCGCAATTGCTGCTTCATCACCAACCGATTTAACTACAGAAGGAATTGAATCAAGACCAGCCATTTGGGCAGCTCTCCAACGACGCTCACCTGCGATGATCTCGTATTTCTGAGGAGCAATAGATCTAATCACTATCGGTTGCATCACACCTTGAGCCTTTATTGATAGAGCAAGCTCCTCCAGGGCTACCTCATCCATTTCAACCCTCGGCTGATACTTACCCCTTTGGATCAGATCAACAGGAATATGCTTTAACTCTTCCCCATCACCTGAAATGGCATTTTTCTCAGAGGCTTTTCCATTATTTAATAAGCTAGACATGTTTTGAGCACTATCCGCTGATAAAAGTGCGCCCAAACCTTTACCTAGTTTTTTTCTTTCTCTCATTCTAATTTATATTCTCTGTTTTAGGCCGATTTTGCATTTACGGCNGACTCNTCGTGACGTCTCAAAAGCTCCCCCGCAAGAGCTAAATATGCGACCGCNCCACGAGACTGTCGATCATACTTGATAACCGGTTGACCATAACTCGGAGCCTCAGCCAATCGTATGTTGCGAGGCACAACAGTGCGGTAAACCGCATCTCCAAAATAGTTGAAGAGTTGTCCATTTACTTCGCTAGTCAGTCTGCTTCTAGGGTCATACATAGTTCGTAAAATCCCCTCGATTTTTAGCAGAGGGTTAAGTTCCTCTTTGATGGCTCTTATCGTTTCCATCAGCGCTGAGAGTCCCTCAAGTGCGTAGTACTCGCACTGCATAGGAATTACAACTCCATCTGACGCCGCAAGAGCATTAATGGTTAACATATTTAGAGAGGGCGGGCAGTCTATGAGGATAAATTCGTAGTTCTCGCGAATTTCAAAAAGAGATTCTCTCAATCGAATTTCTCGGTTTTTACCTTTCAGTAATTCAACTTCAGCGGCCACGAGATCCGAATTTGATGGAAGAAGATCATAATCCCCGGTCTGAGTCACCAGGGCCTCCTTCACAGAAACAGAACCAATCAAAAGATCGTAAACCGAACGCCTCAAAGTAGATTTATCAACACCAGAACCTGTCGTAGCGTTACCCTGAGGATCAAGATCCACAAGCAATACTTTGTTTTTTGTAATTGCCAACGAAGCGGCAAGATTAACAGAGGTTGTTGTCTTGCCTACCCCGCCTTTTTGATTCGCTATTGCAATAATTTTACACACTAAACCATCCAGCAAATCACTTATTTTCCAATTTCAACAACTTTAAGATTCTCAACTTATTCATCGAATCAACTTAGTTCTACTTTCGAGAAATTTCAATTACGTGTCTTTCCAAATTAATACTCTCAAGCTTAAGCCTCTTAATATCAACTACCTCAAAGTCATCTGGCATAGACCTGATTTCCTTTTCGGGGATAATGCCCTTCATAACCAGAATCCTTGATTCTTTTGTTACGAAGTGGCGAAGTTTAGTCACAAGGTCGACGAGATTCGACACAGCTCGACTGACGACCATATCAATTTGGCGTTCGGTTTGATAGTGCTCGACACGACAATTTTTAATTTCCACGGAAGATAACTCTGAGGTCATCTTAGCTTGAAAAAGAAAACGAGTTTTTTTACCGTTGCTATCTATCAATGTAAATTGTTTATCTGGGTTGAAAATAGCAAGAGGAATGCCAGGAAATCCAGCCCCGGAACCTACATCAATAATATGCCTGCCGCTGAGATACGCGTTGATGGATAAGCTATCTAGGAAGTGCTTTCTCAGTATCTCATTAACATCTTGAGTCGATACTAGATTAAAAGATTTGTTCCATTTTAGAAGAAGAGATAGGTACTTAATTGTTTGACTTATTTGAGCACCGGTAGCTCTAATACCGGAACTTGCAAGACCATCCGCGACATCACTCTCCAAATTCAAGTGCGTGCTCTTTGTAAAGTCATTCAACTTGCTTTTCTTGAAAGTGTTTTATGCTTTTTCAAATAAACCAAAATCAAAGATAGGGCGGCCGGTGTCATACCAGGTATTCTCGATGCTCTACCAATGTTTTCCGGTCTAGCTTTTTGAAGCTTTTGCTTTAATTCGTTAGACAGGCCTTGCATTACTTCGTAATCAAGACTAGTGGGCAGAAGAGTATTCTCTTGTTTCTTTAGACGAGCTATTTCCTCTGNTTGTCGATCTATATAGCCCTGATATTTTACGTGCACTTCTACCTGCTTTCGCGCCTGATCGNCAGCAGANTTGAATGTCACTTCATAANTATTCTGCTGAACAGCACCCNTNAGAGACTCATAAGTGANTCCTGGCCTGGAAAGTAGATCNGCTAGATTATATTCGCGAGAAATAGGTTTTTCTAAAAGTNCGTTTACTCTTTTAGCTATTTCTGAGTTGGGCTGCACCCATGTGGAACGCAAGTAAGCTAATTCTTTTTCAATTTTTTCGGTTTTTTCGTTCAGTAAACGCCAACGCTTATTGCAAACTAAACCTAGCTCTCGACCCTTCTCTGTCAAACGCAGATCCGCGTTATCCTCCCTCAACGTCAATCTATATTCTGCTCGAGAGGTAAACATACGATAAGGTTCATTTGTACCCAGAGTAATTAAATCGTCTATCAAGACTCCAATATAAGCTTGATCGCGACGCGGGCACCATGGCTCTCTTGCTTTTGCGGCTAAACCAGCATTTAGCCCTGCTATCAGGCCTTGGGCTGCTGCCTCTTCGTATCCGGTAGTGCCGTTTATTTGACCTGCAAAGTACAGGCCTTGAATAAATTTAGTTTCAAGTGAATATTTCAAATCTCTGGGGTCAAAAAAATCATACTCAATCGCATAGCCTGGNCGCGTTATTTGCGCTTGCTCNAAACCTTTTATTTGTCTAACCATCTTTAGCTGAATATCGAATGGTANGCTAGTTGAAATTCCATTGGGNTAAAGCTCATTAGTGTTCAGCCCNTCNGGNTCCACAAATATTTGATGAGAAGACTTNTCTGCGAATCGTGTTACCTTATCTTCTATTGAAGGACAATANCGAGGCCCAGTACCTTCAATAACTCCAGCATACATTGGCGATCTATCTAGTCCGCTACGAATAATTCCGTGACAAGCTTCGTTAGTATTCGTTATGAAGCAATTAATCTGCTTGGGGTGATCTTCTCTAGAACCAAGATAAGACATAACTGGGAGAGGGCTGTCTCCCTCTTGAACTTTCATTACCGAGAAATCAACTGACCTCCTATCAAGCCTTGGAGGCGTTCCCGTTTTTAAACGCTCGACCTTAAAAGGGAGTTCCCGAAGCCTATTAGCTAAAGCATTGGAGGGTGGATCACCTGCGCGACCACCAGAGCTGCTCTCCAACCCTATATGAATTTTTCCTCCTAAAAACGTTCCAGTTGTCAGTACAACTTGGTCTGCTTCTATTTCCAAACCCATCTGAGTAACAACACCTTTAACGGATCCTTTCTCAATAATAAGATCATCAACACTTTGTTGAAATAGTGCGAGGTTTTCTTGGCTTTCTAACATACGCCGAATCGCCGCTTTATAAAGAACCCGATCAGCTTGGACTCGAGTGGCACGGACAGCCGGGCCTTTGCTAGCATTGAGAATCCTAAACTGAATTCCCGACTGATCAGCCGCTATTGCCATCGCACCGCCAAGTGCGTCAATTTCCCTAACTAAATGNCTCTTACCNATNCCCCCAATAGCCGGGTTGCATGACATCTGCCCNAGAGTATCTATGCTATGGGTAACCAATAAAGTTTTAACCCCCTGTCGAGCAGAAGCCAAAGCTGCTTCAGTGCCGGCATGNCCNCCACCTACTACAATTACTTCATATTTAGTNTGAAACTTCATCAGNNTCCTACGACTTATCGTGNAAATTAATAACNTGGAATAATTATTNANTATNTNTATAANTAATTTTATATATGTATATATAGTATTATTATTGTTGTTATAGGGNAAAGAAAATCTGTTGATAACCCATAATANNNTAATTAAATCAGAGCTTTATTGAAATTAAAAGCCCTTAGGATCTTCTGATCATCCAGCTGAGAAGCTTTTAATAAAATGTTGATAGAATTTAACCAAAAGTTGTCTATCCAATTTATCCAGATTTGCCCCACCGTTTTTCATTTAGTTTTCCCCAAAAAAGATCATTTCCCTATACAGAAGCTCGCAAAGATCTCACCTAAAAGATCATCACTAGTAAATTCTCCAGTGATAATTCCTAATGACTGCTGAGTTAAGCGTAATTCCTCTGCTATCAACTCAATGTTTATACTTTTAGACAATTCCTTAGCGTTTTCTAAATGGGCATTAGCTATTTTTAAAGCATCAATATGACGCGCTCGAGCACTGAAGTTACCGAGGCTTGAGGGTGAGTAACCGCTTACATCTAAAAAATGCTGTTTGATTTTTTCAATACCTTTTTTAGTTTTTGCTGAAATTCCAATAATAGGAACTTCAAATCCCGATATCTGTAAATTTGTCATAGAAAATTCTAGTTTTTCCACCAAATCTAATTTATTGATTACTATAGTAAATCTGTTGCTTGAATCTAGTTTAAGGGAGTGGCTTTTCATAAATGAGTCTACGACTTCTCGAAGGTTAGCTAAATTTTCTTCNAGGGTAGTTGCATCTATNACGAATAAAATATGATCAGCNGACTGNATNGCGTCTNGAGCNCTTTTAACGCCTTCCTTCTCTATNGGGTCAATAGTTTTCCTGAGGCCTGCAGTATCTGTTAAGTTTATTGGAATTCCTTCAATTGAAATCTCCACGTTGAGCACATCTCTCGTAGTACCTGGAATTGCAGTCACGATCGCACTGTCAGTTCCTGCTAAAGCATTAAGTAAGGTGGATTTACCTGAGTTTGGGTATCCAGAGATAACTATTTGGATCCCATCATTTATGATTAAACCTTGCTTTGCTTCTGTTAGGATTGTGTTGAGTTCTAAAACGCACCTGTTCAGGAGTTCTAGTCTAGTATTCTGCGAACCTAATTCTAAATCTTCATCAGCAAAATCAATCGAAGCTTCTACATTAATCCGCGTTTGAGTAATTAGTGTTTGTAATTTGTTTATTCTAGCTGAAAACTCACCGCGCAAAGTTCTAGAAGCAGATAGTGCTTGTTGTGTTGTGCTTGATTCGATTAGATCGGCTACAGCCTCTGACTGCGCTAAATCCATCTTACCATTTAAGAACGATCGTTCTGTAAATTCGCCTGGTCTAGCCATTTTGGCTCCNAGGCGAAGGACTCGTTTAATCAGCTCATTTAGTAATGGGCGACTTCCGTGCCCATGGAGTTCTAATAAGTCTTCACCAGTATAGGAACTTGGACCTTCAAAGAAGATCGCAATACCTGTATCGATAATCGATCCATCATGGTCAAGAAATTTACANGTGTGTGCGTGTCGTGTTTTAGGTTTGAAGCCAAGGATATTTTCTCCAATAAACTTAGTCTTAGCACCGGATATCCTTATGATGCCAACACCGCCTCGACCAGGCGCCGTTGCGATTGCGCATATCGTGCTGTCTTCGGAAAACGGCATTAGTTATTTAAAAACTCGCTCAAAAAGGAATAAATGCGTGGACGCAAAGTGGCAAGTTAGCCAGCCTTACCTGCTTGGTAAGCGGCCTCGATTTTACTTGTAATGTACCACTGCTGAAGAATGCCCAACAGTCCATTTGTAAGCCAGTATAGAACTAAACCTGCTGGGAACCAAAGAAAAAGCACGGTCATCATTATGGGCATAAGTTGCATTACTTTGGCCTGCATTGGATCCGCAGGCGCAGGGCTTAGTTTTGTTTGCATAAACATCGTCACGCCCATGAGCAAAGGCAGGATGAAAAAAGGATCTCTAACTGAAAGATCTGTTAACCATCCTACAAAAGGCGCATGACGTAGCTCTACACTTTCCATCAAAACCCAGTAGAGTGCTATGAAGACTGGCATTTGAACCAACATTGGNAAGCAACCCCCAAAAGGATTTATCTTCTCTTTTTTGTATAGATCCATAGTCGCTTTTTGCAACCCCATTCTGTCATCACCGTATCGATCTTTTATCTGCTGCATTTTAGGCATGACGCGACGCATTCCGGCCATAGATTTATATTGAGTCTCCGAAAGTTTATAGAACAGAGCNTTTACTACAAATGTAAGTAAAATTATTGATACGCCATAGTTTCCGATTATTGAATCGATCATTGTTAATAACCAATAGATCGGGGATGCNAGAAACCATAGAAAGCCGTAGTCAATGGTAAGGTCTAGATTTGGAGAAATGTCAGCGAGCGCATATTGATCNTTAGGGCCAGAGTAAAATTGAATCCTATAACTCCCAGTGGANTTAGCGGGAACCGAGAAAGCGCCGCTGGTAAACTCTCCGAAATATTGGTTAGCTTCGTTCTTCCGTGTTGTAAAACGGTTTATTTCTTCTTGGTTAGGAATCCATGCGGATAAAAAATAGTGTTGGCTGAACCCAATCCATCCGCCAAGTGTTTCTGTACTCTCAGAACGATCGTCAATATCATCAAAGTCGACTTTTATGTATGGGTCATCGCCTGTAGTTGTTACAAAGCCCAGGAAGGTGCGGCCAAGGCCGCCAACACTGCTAGGGTCTTCAAAACTATCTCGTTTAATTTGGCCAAAAGTATTTGCTTGCCAGTTCATGGCAGTGTTGTTTTCTATTAAAAACTCTATATCTACAAGGTATGAATCGCGCGTGAATGTAAATCGTTTAGTAACATTAACGCCAGATTGTGAAGAGTTAACTAGATCCACTTGAAGAATGCTTTGGCCTTCTCCTAATTCATAATTTCTCGAAATAGACTCATATAAGGCTCTGCCAGAGCTATCAACACCGTTTGCACCTATGAGACCGCTTTGTGCTATGTAATCCCGACGAGGCGAGGACTCTAAAATTGTAAAGGGGTCACCTATCACATCTAATTGTTTAAGGTATTTAGGNAGAGAAAGACTCACAATATCNCCACCACTCAAGTCAATATCTAGTTCTAAGGTGTCTGTTGTGATGTGGACAAGGTCTAATTCATCTGATGGTTCTGGGGTGCTTGNTGATGTATCTAGTATTGGCTGATCGCCGGACAGTGATGATGTAGGCACCTGCGTTGGCAGGTCACTTNACTGTGACGGGCTCGATTTTGTTGGAACTTGCTCATTAACACCGGTGTCAACCATTGGTGGGTAGTCTTCTTGCCAAGCTAAAAGCATTAGGTANGTAATAACAGCAAGTGATGTATAAAGCGCGAATTTTGTAAGATCCATGCCGAAAGTTACCTATTCTGATTGTGTGGAGATTCTGGTACCGGATCGCAGCCGCCTTCATGCCAAGGATGACACTTGCTTACTCTACGAGCACCTAGGATTAGCCCCTTGATGCTACCGTGAAGCTCAATGGCCTCCTTGGTATATTGTGAGCAAGAGGGTTCAAATCTGCACTGCCTGCCAATAAATGCACTAAGCGTATACTGATATAGAGTAATCAACTGTATTAATAAAGCTTTTAGTGTTCGTCCCAGATTCATAACTTGCTCGAGGTTCCCTGCATTATCGTTCATCAGTTTTATTGTGGAGGTCCTTCCAAAGAGTGTCCATTTTACTCGAAATTATAAGGTTGGGGAGACCATCCAAACCCTTGCGTATTAAGACTACTACGTCTAACTGTGGAATTTGTGATCTAGCTTTTCTAAAAGACTCCCTTGTTAGACGTTTTATTCTATTTCGTTCTACTGATTTCGGTATATTTTTTTTACTGACGACCATGCCTAACCTGGCTCGGTGTTTTTTATTATTGATCGCTAACATGAGGATGTAGCGGCAGGAGACTTTGTGTTCAGCGTTATCAAAAACGCACTTATAGTCGGCTGAGTTCAAAAGCCGATAATGTCTGGTAAATCTGTAATCGGCCACTTACAGTCTCAATTCCTAAGGGCTTAAAATTAAACTAGGCTGAAAGTTTAGCGCGACCTTTGGCTCGTCTTCTCTTGAGAACTAGACGCCCACCTTTGGTAGACATTCGTGCCCTGAACCCGTGAGTGCGTGCTCTCTTTAGCACGCTAGGTTGAAAAGTTCTTTTCATAGTCTGTATATTCCAAAAGTGCAGCGATGAAACTAAGCTGAATACAAAGGAGGCCGAATTCTAGATGTTTTGCATGAAACTTTCAATCANGACTTAAATTTTGACACGCGAAATAAGCCACGAGATTAATAAATCTAGTTAATAAAAACTTAATCACAAGTTATCCACAATTTATTTATCAACAGTGTTGNGTCTGTTTCGAATTNAAGCCGTTTATTTTTGTCGGTATTTATCAGCTAAAAATTCATAAGCCATTGATAAATAGAGGTAAAAATCTTTATGAAAAAGTAATGTTTTGATCTTGCCAGCGGTGGATAACTTAACCTAGTGTAGCTAAAATCATAACCATTAAGACAAACAATAAACTATAGAAGTAAAAATTGATGCTGACGATTTGGGAAAATTGCATTGAGAGCTTAAAAGCTGAAGTACCTCCAGAGGAGTTTCGGACATGGATTGCGCCACTGGAAGTAGAAATTGATAAGAATGTGTTAAGTGTTTGTGCGCCCAACAGGTTTATTTCAGATTGGGTGAGGGGAAAATATTTACCTCGAATCGCAGAGATAGTCGACGCGAGCGACGATAGAGGAATAATCGTAAATTCGAACGTTCTGACCAAAAACGATAGATTCTCAAAACAACAGAAACACGCGGTTATATCTTCAGAAGCTAAACCGAGAGTTAGCGATTTATCTGTTGTCACTCATAATAAGGTTGTCGATGAAAACAACTCAGGCGATCACAGACGTATACGCTCCAGAGACGTAGAAAGGAATAATAACGTCATAAAGGGCAAGGTGCTTCACCGAGGGTCTCTAAATTCCGAGAATAATTTTGAAAATTTTGTAATTGGTAAATCCAATCAGCTCGCTCGAGCGGCAGCAATGCAAGTCGCAGAAAATCCTGGTTATGCATATAACCCTCTTTTTATTTATGGTGGGGTAGGTTTAGGAAAAACTCATCTTATGCATGCAATCGGCAATTATTTGATTTCAAAAAAGCCTGATGCGAGAGTGGTGTACCTTCATTCTGAAACCTTTGTTGCGACAATGGTATCTGCACTGCAGCTTAATGCAATCAACGAGTTTAAGCGATTCTACCGCTCTGTGGACGCTTTACTAATTGACGATATTCAGTTTTTTGCGGGTAAAGAGAGATCACAGGAAGAGTTTTTTCACACCTTCAATGCGCTCTTGGAGGGAGGTCATCAAATTATTCTGACTTGTGATAGGTTCCATAAGGAGATTAATGGACTCGAGGAGAGGTTGAAATCTAGGTTTGGTTGGGGCCTCACCGTAGCAGTTGAGCCTCCAGAGCTAGAAACGCGAGCCGCTATTTTGATGAATAAGGCTGAGCTCAGCGGGGTTTCGTTTCCATATGAGGCGGCCTTATTCATTGCTCAAAGGTTGCGTTCGAATGTGCGAGAGCTAGAAGGCGCGCTAAAACGCGTGATAGCACACGCTAATTTCAAGGGACAAAAAATCACCCTAGAATTAATTAAAGAGGCGCTTCGGGACCTTTTCGCATTACAAGAAAAACTCGTTACTATAGACAATATACAACGATCGGTTGCAGAGTATTATAAGATTAAGATGGCGGATATGTTATCTAAGCGGAGGAATCGCTCTGTAGCTCGACCTAGGCAGGTTGCTATGACGCTATCTAAAGAGTTAACCAATCATAGTTTGCCGGAAATTGGTGATGCTTTTGGGGGAAGAGACCATACCACTGTCCTTCACGCGTGCAAGCAGATTAACAAGCTTCGTCATAGCTCCAGAGATATTCAGGAAGATTACAAGAATCTTTTGCGCTCACTGTCTAGTTAGAAATTAATAATTATTGAAGGAAATAAAAAGATGCAATTTTCTGTGACCAGAGAGTCACTAATAAAACCTTTACAGATGATAAGCGGGGTGGTGGAAAAACGCCAAACCCTTCCTGTTTTATCTAATGTCTTTATGTCCCTAAGCGGAAGTGAGCTTTCACTCACAGGCACAGATCTTGAAGTAGAGCTTACCGGAAAGATCATAGTTGATAGCTCGGCGTCAGATGGGCAGGTTACAGTTCCGGCTAGAAAGTTTTTCGATATCTGCAAATCCCTTTCTGACGATTCTTTTATCGACATTCTTGTTGAAGACAACAAGTGTATGGTTAAGTCGGGCCGCTCAAAGTTTAGTTTGGCTACCCTGCCTGCCGCAGAGTTCCCAAAGGTTGCAGAAGAGCTTGAAACTTTTTCGTTCGAATTACCTCAGTCCCAGCTAAAGGATCTTATCGAAGCGACAAGCTTTGCGATGGCGCATCAAGATGTTCGTTACTATCTAAATGGAATGCTATTCGAAATTAGTACAGAGCATTTAAGGTTAGTAGCCACCGATGGACATAGGCTGGCCATGTCAGAACTCGCTGTAAAAGGCATGGAAAACGAACGACAACTTATATTGCCTCGAAAAGGTGTCATTGAGTTGTCGAGACTACTATCAGAGGGAAGTCGAGATATTTCGATGAGTTTGGGTCAAAACCAGATAAGAGCTTCCATGCCGGAGTACACGTTTACCTCGAAACTTGTTGATGGAAATTTTCCGGACTACAGAAGAGTGCTGCCAAAGGGTGGCAATAAAGTAGTCCTTGGTAATCGGCAAGAGCTTAAAAACGCTTTTTCAAGAGTTTCTATCTTATCGAATGAGAAATACCGGGGTGTTCGACTGGTATTGTCACCAGGGGAGCTTAAGGTATTGGCTAACAACCCAGAACAGGAAGAGGCTGAAGAAGCGATCCAGGTAAATTATGATGGAGAACCATTGGAGATTGGCTTTAATGTTACCTATGTAATTGATGTGTTAAATACCCTTCAGAGTGCAGACGTAAAGATAACCCTCTCTGACGCAAACAGCAGTGCCTTGCTCGAAGCGGTCTCAGATAAAGCGCCCGAAGCGCTCTACGTTGTTATGCCAATGAGGCTCTAGTTCTGATACCTCGAGTCTTGGTGNAATGAGCTTATTAACCAATCTGGAGGTTAAATCCGTTCGGAACATTGAAAATGCTGAGCTATCTTTTAACCCCCGCTTGAACATAATTTTTGGCATTAATGGTAGCGGAAAGACNAGCATACTGGAGTCTATTCATTTACTGGCGGTCGGCCGGTCTTTTAGAACGTCTAAGACGGCGTCTCTCATTTCAGAAGCTAGCACAGAATTGACGATTTTTGCTGAAACAGCTTCACGGTCTCGAATCGGTCTATTGAAAGCAGTTAACGCAAGGCATAAGTTGAAACTCGATTCTAAGCTGCAGAATAATTGGGACCTTGTTGCGAGGGCGCTGCCAGTGCAAATTTTGAGTTCCAAATCGTTCCTTCTGCTCGAGGGGGGGCCGAAGTCGCGGCGGATGTTCTTGGATTGGGGTGTGTTTCACGTGAAACAATCGTTCGTCCATGATTGGCGCTCAACGAAAAAGTGCATAGCAAATAGAAATTTATTGCTAAAAAACTCGCGAGCGGAAAACGCCCAGATGGCGGCATGGGAGGAGAAATTGAGCGCCTCGGCAATAAAGGTCGACGAGGCTAGACAAGAATACTTTCAAAAGTTTGAGCCATTATTCCGAAAGGTGTATGAGTCGATGGTGATTGATGTCGCAGCAGAGCCTATATCTTTGGAATACTGGAAGGGTTGGCCTGAAACTGAAACGCTTAAAGAAACCTTAGCAGCCGAGAGAGAAAAAGACCGCCGATATGGTTCAACGCAAAATGGCCCTCACAGAGCTGATTTGCTTTTTAAGATTGGTCAAAAACCAGCATCNGATGTGCTTTCTAGAGGCCAGCAGAAGGTTCTGATTTGCGCCTTGAAAATTGCCCAAGGAATTCTCNATTCGTCTCTCGTTGGAGACAAGTGCATCTATTTGATCGATGACTTGCCGGCAGAACTAGATGAAAAAAACCGAATTAATATTCTTGGTGTATTGGCAGGCCTAGAGTGCCAATTAATCATAACTTGCGTTGACCTTGAGTCGATAGAAAATTGCTTATCTGNCGGCGTTGAAAAGCGCACGTTTCACGTGGAACGTGGTACAATAACGAACTAATTTTTCTGGNTTTTTAACAAATATTTGAAATTAGATTTCCCTGGTTTCGTTGGAGTTTTTAATGACTGTTGAGCCTCAAGATAGTTACAACTCAGACAGTATAAAAGTCCTAAAGGGCTTGGACGCAGTGAGAAAGCGTCCCGGTATGTATATTGGTGACACCGATGATGGGACGGGTTTGCATCATATGGTTTTTGAATTGGTAGATAACTCAATTGATGAGGCCCTAGCTGGGTTTTGTGATGAAATTAAAGTAACAATTCATGTTGGTGAGACTATAACGGTGTCAGACAATGGCCGAGGTATTCCAACCGAAATGCATAAAGAGGGAGTATCAGCCGCCGAAGTCATCATGACAGTTCTGCATGCGGGTGGTAAATTCGACGATAATAGTTACAAGGTGTCTGGTGGATTGCATGGAGTTGGTGTTTCTGTAGTTAACGCTTTGTCTGAAGAATTGAAGCTTACTATAAGGCGCGAAGGTAAAGTCCATGAACAGCTGTACGAGCATGGAGTTCCCAGAGCTCCATTGGCAGTAGTTGGAGAGACCCATAGCACTGGAACAGAATGTCATTTTAAACCTTCAGATCAGACGTTCTCTAATGTAGAGTTTCATTACGATATTCTTGCCAAAAAACTCCGAGAGCTCGCTTTTCTTAATGCTGGCGTCGCTATTAAGTTGTTAGATGAGCGTTCAGGCAAAGAGGAATTATATAAGTATGAAGGAGGTCTGAAAGCATTCGTAAATTACTTGAACAAAAACAAGACTACAGTGAACAAGCTTTTTCATTTTGTGTCTTCCAGAAAAGAAGATGGGATAACTGTAGAGGTGGCNNTGCAGTGGAATGATTCCTACCAAGAGGCTATTTTTCCTTACACTAATAATATTCCACAGCGTGATGGTGGAACACACTTAGCTGGTTTCAGGGGCGCTTTGACGAGGGTTTTAAAAAGCTATATCGATAAAGAGTTAGCCAATAAAAAAGGAAAAGAGGTTAATACTACCGGAGATGATGCTCGAGAGGGTTTAACTGCGATTATTTCAGTTAAGGTCCCTGATCCTAAATTTTCTTCCCAGACAAAAGACAAATTAGTTTCCTCTGAAGTAAAAGGTGTAGTTGAGCAGGAAATGGCAGCTCATTTAAATGACTTTTTGATGGAAAACCCTCAGGATGCTAAATTAATCGTAAGNAAAATGATTGATGCCGCATTAGCNCGGGAAGCCGCGCGCAAAGCTAGAGAAATGACTCGACGAAAAGGGGCATTNGATGTTGCTGGCTTACCTGGCAAACTCGCTGACTGCCAAGAAAAAGACCCCGCAGACTCAGAAATCTACATTGTTGAGGGAGATTCAGCTGGCGGTTCTGCGAAACAAGGTCGCAATCGAAAGAATCAGGCGATACTTCCCCTTAAAGGAAAGATACTGAATGTAGAAAAAGCCCGATTTGATAAGATGTTGAGTTCAGCAGAAATTGGAACCCTTATTAAAGCGTTGGGCTGTGGTATCGGAAATGAAGAGTTTGATCCGGCAAATCTGCGCTACCATCGAATCATAATAATGACAGATGCTGACGTGGATGGGTCTCATATAAGGACTCTATTATTGACTTTTTTCTTTCGCCAGATGCGCGAACTCGTCGAGCGAGGACATATTTACATCGCTCAACCCCCTTTGTATAAAATTCGGAAAGGCAAGCAAGAACAGTATCTAAAAGATGATACGGAGTTGGCAAATTATCAAACGCAAGTCGCCTTGGAGGATGCCAGTCTTTATGTAAACCCGGATTCTCCAGCTATCAAGGAAGGGCCTTTAGAATCTTTAGTCAAACAGTATCATGAGTCCTATGCAATAATTACGCGCTTAGGGAGGCTTTATCCAGCAGAGGTGCTAGAAGCAATGATTTTTGCGAGAGCTGTTACGGATGATGTTTTTAAGTCAAGTGAGGAGATGACATCTTGGTTGGGAAATCTAGCGAAGTGTCTGAATGAAATACACCCTGGAGTAAGCGCTAACTATGTTTTTAAAGCCCATCAAAACATAGAAAGGAACCTGTTTGTTCCTGAGGCTACGCTTAATGTTCATGGTTTAGAGCGAAGCTACGTATTCAATGCTGACTTTTTTGGATCCGCAGAGTACAAATCCCTTGCTGACTTAGGAAAAACCTTAGAGGGTTTGATCGAAAAAGGTGCTTATGTTCAACGCGGGGAAAGAGTTCAGGAAGTGGGAAGTTTTGCGGACGTAATAGAATGGCTTAACAAAGAAGCAATGAGAGGGGTTTATTTGCAGCGATACAAGGGATTGGGGGAGATGAATCCAGGGCAGCTTTGGGAAACTACGATGAATCCAGATTCAAGACGCATGTTGCAGGTTACAATAGACGATGCGATTGGGGCTGATCAACTTTTTAACACATTAATGGGTGATCAAGTTGACCCTCGAAGGGAATTCATTGAGGAAAATGCTCTGGCTGCAGAAAATCTTGATATTTAGAAAAGTCTGGTTTTATAGCGAATTATTCTTGTACTAAAATCCAACTCACTGCAGACTTTAAATCATCAAAAACTGAAGTCTTGTGCTTCAGTTTCCCCGAAAGGGACAACTCAGTTTCTCGACCCTTACCTGTTCTGACAAGTATAGGGCTCATGTTAAAGGCTGAGGCAGCCTGCAAATCTTTCAAGCTGTCACCAATAAAATAACTGTCGACCAGGGAAATTCCTAATTCAGCCTCAGCTTGTTCTAAAAGACCCGTTTTGGGTTTTCTGCATGAACAGCCTGCATCTGGAGAGTGAGGACAATAGAAAACTGCTGTTACCAATCCCCCGGCATTTTCGACTAACAAATTAAGTTTATCGTGCATTTCCGCGAGTGCCGCCTCATCAAAATAGCCTCGAGCTAAACCAGACTGGTTAGANGCTACGACTACTTCAAACCCTCCCTGATGAAGTCTTGCGATTGCCTCTATGCTACCTTCTATCGGAATCCATTCCTCTGCACTTTTGACATAACTGGAAGAATCTTGGTTTATGACTCCATCTCTATCGAGAACTATTGTTTTAGGTGCCTCAGTTATTGCACGAGGGTTCATTCTGAACTAGGGTCAAGAAAAGAAATATCAGCGGTCATTAGAAATAATTCGCGNAGCTCTGATAGTAGGGATAATCGATTCCCACGTAATTCTTGGTCTTCGTCAATTACTAAAACTTTATCAAAGAAGTCATCAACCGTCGGCTTCAGGGAAGATAAACATACAAGTGCTTCAGTGTATTTCGATTTCTTTACTAAAGGCGCCGCTTCTAACTTTTTACTTTCAACTTGCAGAAACAAATTCAGCTCCGACTCATGGCTTAGCAAGGCCTTATTACAGGGAGCTTTAATCGTATCATGCTGCTGCTTTCTTAATAGGTTGGAGACTCTCTTATTTGCTATAGCTAAACTCATTGACTCTGGCAACTTGTTGAAAGCATTAACCGCTTCAATCCGNAGGTTGAAATCAAGTGGTCTTTGCGGTTTCAATACATAAACTGATTCAAATACATTATTTGATACACCTTCATCCTGGTACCATGATCTAAACCGCTCTAATAAAAATTGAAACGCTTGCGCCCCAGTTTCGGGAGATAATTCAGTGGCGCTATGAGCAGCTATGGCGCTTCTAATCGCTTCAACTACATCTAGGTCTAGCTCCTTTTCCACGATTATCCTGAGTATACCGATTGCTGAACGTCGAAGACCAAATGGATCCTTGGACCCGGTTGGCGGTTGGCCTATACCAAACAATGAAACAATGGTATCTAACTTGTCACTTATAGCGAGTATCGATCCAACATCGCTAACAGGCAAGTTATCACCTGAAAATCGAGGCTGGTAATGTTCTTGAATTGCTTCGGCGACCTCTTTCGGTTCACCGTCGTGTTTTGCATAATGACACCCAGCGATACCTTGTAGATCGGAAAANTCTCTCACCATATCAGTAAGCAAATCACATTTAGAGAGTAACGCAGCTNGNTCGCAATGAGCCTCATTCGCTGATAGTTTCCGGGCTATCGAAGTGCTAATCTTAGCGACCCTAACGACCTTATCGTAGACGCTACCCAGCTTATTGTGGAAAACCAANTTTTTNAGTTTCTCAAGCCGAGTTTCAAGGCGCGTCTGTTTATCTGTTTCAAAGAAGAACTTTGCGTCCGCCATTCTAGGTCGAATCACTCTCTCGTTTCCCTTTATAACCTGCGAGGGATCCGTTGAACGTATATTGCTGACAGCTACAAACTTCGATAGAAGCCCGCCATTCTTGTCTGTCATGTGAAAACATTTCTGGTGGGTCTTCATCGTTAAAATAAGCGCCTCAGAAGGCACCTTCAAAAACTCACGGTCAAACTCCCCGGTTAAGGCTGTTGGATATTCGACCAAGCTGGTCACCTCTTCCAGTAGCTCCTCATCAATANTNGTTACCGCATTGACTAGTTCTCCTTGTTCTAAGACTTGAGCTCGAATAATCTCTTTGCGCTTTTCGAAGTCTGGTATGACTAGCCCTAAGTCGGAGAGTGTCTTTTCATATTGTGCGGGTTCGCTTACCACAATTTCCGAGTTGTTATGGAATCTATGTCCTCTAGTTTGATTCTTCGCGGAAACACCGAAGATGCTAAGTTCTAGTTGCTCTTGACCAAACAAAAGGAGAATCCAGTGAAGCGGCCTTACAAATTCTTCACGAGAGCTACCCCATCGCATTCTTTTTGGCGCGGGTAATTTATTTAAAGCACCAGAAATAATTNTTGGGATGAGAATTTTGGCTTTTTGCCCNTTCTCTGTGGTCTGATACGCAAGTTTTTCGACGCCGTTTTTTGTCGTAGTCGTAAGTTTCTTCAGATCAACACCACAAGATTTGGCAAACCCTAGCGCCGCGGCAGTTGCCTTACCATCTTTATCATACGCAGCTGTCACTGCGGGGCCTACTCGAAATAACTCTCTGTCACTCTGACTATCTGCAACTTGCCTTACGAGCACNGCCAGCCTTCTTGGGGTCGAGAATCTTTGGGAAGAACCATGAGATAAATTCTCTGCTGATAATTCGTTTACGACCAAACTTTCGAAAGCACTTGAGAGTGAATTTAATGATTTAGGTGGGAGTTCTTCAGTCCCAACTTCTATTAGAAGGTCTCGAGTTGCCATAATTTATTGTTCTAAGTAATCCTTGCGTAATTCGTCTGTAGCCAATGGAAAACCTAACGATTTGCGACTTTCTAGATATGATTGAGCTACTAATTTCGCCAGTGCGCGGACCCGCAAGATAAACCCTTGCCTTTCAGTTACCGATACTGCTTTTCTAGCATCCAGCAGATTGAAATAGTGAGATGCTTTGAGAACNTGCTCATAGGCGGGTAGAGGGAGATTTTTCTCTATCAATACCTTACATTGCTTTTCGCAATCTTCGAAATAAGAAAATAGTAAGTCAATATTTGCACCCTCAAAGTTAAATTCGGACATTTCAACTTCATTCTGTTTAAAAACATCTCCATAAGTAATTCGCCCGTCAGCACCATCTGTCCAAACTATGTCATATATGCTATCGACGCCCTGTAGATACATGGCTATACGTTCGATCCCATATGTAATTTCTCCACTTACGGGGTGACACTCAAGTCCTCCCGCTTGTTGAAAATAGGTGAATTGGGTCACCTCCATACCATTAAGCCAAACTTCCCAGCCAAGCCCCCAGGCTCCAAGGGTCGGCGATTCCCAATTATCCTCAACAAAGCGGATATCATGTATAGAAGTGTCAATCCCTAAATTCGTTAATGATTCTAAATACAACTCTTGAATATGACTAGGAGAGGGTTTCAGCAAAACTTGAAATTGGTAATAGTGCTGTAGTCGGTTAGGATTTTCCCCGTAGCGACCATCAGTTGGCCTCCTACAAGGCTGAACATAAGCTGCATTCCAGCTTTCCGGTCCGATTGCGCGTAAAAACGTTGCTGGATGAAAGGTCCCAGCGCCCACTTCTAAATCAAGAGGTTGCAGAACCACGCATCCCTTATCAGCCCAGAATTGCTGAAGTGCGAGAATTAGCCCTTGAAATGTCTTTAAATTGAAACTGTGGGTCACGTTATTCGGATTAGCTTGCGTCAGTGATAAGGGACAATTATCCTTGATTCTGTGCTTCTTATCTAGAGGCCTAAGTTATCGTCTCACGCTCTGAGAATTGCTTATTGCCTTAATGAGTTTAGAATAAGGAATTTTACGCCTTATCACAGAGCAATTTTCCATTCGACTTCTACAATACATTTTATTCAAGGTCTTTTTGCAGCTCGGAGCCTGGCTTCCCCTTTCGTTCTTGCAGTTACTCGCCAAATGCTGGGGCATTTGTCTTTATTTATTGCCCACAAAGGTTAAGGCTATCACCAAAAAAAATCTAATTAGTTGTTTTCCCACAAAGTCTGAGTCCGATCTCGAGAAGCTTACTAGAGCTAGCCTAATTAACACAGCCACTACATTTCTAGAAATGGGAAAATCGTGGGTTCCCCCGATGGCAGAAAGCCTGAAACTCGTCGTTGATAGCGAAGGCGAGGAACAATTTTTATCCGCCGCTAAGTCAAGCTGCGGTGTTATCCTGCTAGCTCCCCACATCGGAAATTGGGAAATTTTCGGTTTTCATTTATGTGATGAATTAAAATCTACCTGGCTCTATCAGCCTCCCAAATTTGAATTACTGGATAAATTAATCACGAACACGCGATCCAGAGCTGGTATTGAAATGACTCCCACGAATCGGGTTGGTGTCTCGAATATTTTGCGCGCGCTAAAGCGAGGCGAGGTGGTCGGGATATTGCCCGATCAAATCCCACCCTTAGAAGGGGGCCGATTTACGCCATTTTTTGGAGAGCCAGCACTTACAATGACGCTGGTAAGTAAGCTAGTCCAAAAAACCCAAGCTAAAGTCTTCTGTGGTTTTGCCAAGCGTTTGCCTAATGCGAAAGGATATAAAGTCATTGTAGAGGAAGCAACAAATGACATTTATAGCAGAGATATTAACAAATCACTTATTGCTCTGAATCAAACAATTGAGAAAACTATACTCATGTCTGTTGAGCAATACTCGTGGGAATATAAGCGATTTCGTCTAAGACCAGACGGATCACGGTTCTATGATTAACAACTTTCGGCGACTACCTTCGCCAGAACATAGGCGTAAATAAAACTAACAGGGTGAATACTTCTAAACGCCCTAAAAGCATTGCTACGCACAAAATCCATTTCGCTTCGGTTGGCAAAGTACCATAAGTCTCAGATACTTCTGCGAGACCAGGGCCTAAATTATTTATACATGCACCCACGGCGCTAAAAGCAGTTATTATGTCTAACCCTGTTGCTAGCAGAGCGAGTAGCATTACTAAAAATGCCATTACGTAAACCGCGAAAAACCCCCATACAGATTCTATAATTCTATCTGGCACTGGATTTCGCCCAAGCTTCACGGGTATCACCGCTTTCGGGTGTATTAAGCGCTGTACTTCTCTAAATCCTTGCTTGAAGATCAATAAAATACGGATCGCTTTCATTCCTCCGCCGGTAGATCCCGCACAGGCGCCAATTATTGCAGCGTACAAAAGAAGGTATGGCAAAAATAGTGGCCATGCATTGAAATCGGCAGTTGTAAACCCGGTTGTTGTCGCGAATGATATGACTTGGAATACCCCTTTAATTGTTACATCAAAAAGGTTTAAGTAAATTTCTGAAAAATAGAGAACAGAAATAGTGATAACTGATACTATTAATAGGATAAAGGAGTAGAACAAAAATTCGGGATCGCGTAAATAATGCCTAATCGATCGAGTTTGCCAAGCTGTAAAATGCATCGCGAAGTTGACACCAGCAATGAACATAAATACTACGGCTACAGCTTCAATTGCTGGATTTTCAAAGTGGCCAATACTTTGATCATATGTTGAAAACCCGCCTATAGCTATGGTTGCAAAGCTGTGACTAATAGCATCAAAAAGATCCATCCCTGCTATCCAATATGATACTGCGCACAGTATGGTCAGGGCCAAATAAATGTACCAAAGTGCCTTCGCTGTTTCCGCTAACCTGGGAAGGAGTTTGTTATCTTTTATCGGCCCCGGGCTTTCTGCGCGATAAAGTTGCATTCCGCCAATTCCGAGCATCGGCAGTAGCGAAATTGCAAGCACGATGATGCCCATACCGCCTAGCCATTGAAGTTGCTGTCGGTAGAAGAGAAGTGACTTTGGTAGGTTATCTAGTCCGGAGATTACGGTTGCACCGGTCGTGGTTAAGCCAGATACAGATTCAAATACTGCATCAGTTATCGATAAATCTAATGCTGAAGAGAATAAAAAAGGTAGGCAGCCTGCTATACCGAGCACTGTCCAAAACAAGGTGACTATCAGGAAACCATCCCTTGTTCCGAGATCGCGGCCACTCTTGCTTCTTGTAATGATAAATAGCAATCCGCCAATGCTAAAAATAATGATCGTGGAACTCAAAAAGGAAAAGTGCATTCCATCCTGATAAGTCAGAGATACAAGGAGCGGCAGGAAATTTGCTAGTACGCTGAATAGCATTAAGAGAGTGCCGAGAATTTTAAGTATTATAGAGGCATGCATTTTATTTAGAAAAAGCTAAATCCGACTTGAAATAATCGTTCTACCTGCGGGATCATTTTACGGTCAACTAAAAATAAAATAACATGATCATCTGTTTCGACAATAGTTTTATCGTGCGCGATAAGAACCTTGTTGTCTCTTACGATAGCCCCAATCTTCGCCCCTTCTGGAAGCTCAATCTCTTCTATGGTTTTTCCGACAACTTTAGATGAGCTAGAGTCTCCATGAGCTATCGCCTCCATCGCTTCAGCAGCACCTCTTCGGAGAGAGTGAACCTTTACAACATCTCCGCGTCTGACATGAGTTAAGAGACTGCCAATCGTAGCTTGTTGCGGTGAGATTGCTATGTCTATCTGTCCGCCTTGCACTAAGTCAACATATGCAGGATTGTTGATTATCGCCATTACTTTTTTGGCGCCAAGTTTTTTTGCTAGAAGAGAGGACATTATATTGGCTTCATCATCATTAGTCAGAGCAAGAAAAACATCCGTGTCTTCGATATTTTCTTCGAGAAGTAGCTCTTGACTAGAGGCTTCACCGTTAAGGACGATAGCGTTATTCAGATTTTCAGATAGGTATGTGCACCTTTCTTCACTGTGCTCAATTATTTTTACCTGATACCGTTCCTCAATGGATTCTGCAAGACGCAAACCTATGTTACCTCCGCCAGCAATGATTAGTCTTTTGTAAGGTTTATCGAGCTTTCTTAGCTCCCCAATACAGCTTCTTATATGTTCTTTTGCGGCAACAAAAAACACCTCATCATCTGCTTCGATGACAGTGGTGCCTTCAGGCATTATAGGGCGATCCTTTCTGAAAATTGCCGCGACTCTGGTATCTATATTGGGCATGTGCTCTCTAAGAAGCCGAATTTCGTGACCGACCAAAGGTCCGCCATAAATTGCTTTTACTGCGACTAATTGAGCGCCTCCTTCGGCAAAATCTAACACTTGAAGTGAGCCCGGCAAATCGATGAGCTTTTCCATATAGTTAGAAACTATGTGCTCAGGGCTGATGACGTCGTCAACTGCAACTCCGTGTTTACCGAATAGTTCTTTGCTTATGAGATAATCCGAAGATCTGATGCTGCAAATCTTTTTGGGAGTTTGAAACATTGAGTGAGCAACTCTGCAGGCGACCATATTGACTTCATCATTGTCTGTAATCGCTATCATCATGTCTGCATCTTCACCGCCAGCTCGCCTTAGAACTTCGGGATGAGAAGCGTGACCAACAACTGTTCCAATGTCGATACGGTCTTTTAGTTCACGAAGCCTTGCTGTATTGGANTCGACAATTGTTATGTCGTTTGCTTCGTTGGTCAAGGTCTCTGCTAACGTGCAGCCTATTTGATTTGCACCTAATATAATAATGTTCATCGTAAAATCGCTCGCGACTTCAATATTAACGCCGAGTTAAGATTTACTAAGTAGAGAATAGAAAAAACCATCGTGACCATCTTCATTGTCGGTCAAGAGCTGTCTGCCGTAATCACATTCTACTCCCCAATCGGCCGGGATGCCCTCATATTTAGCGTTATTAGTTCTTTGCATGAATTTCTTAATTTGTATCTGATTTTCTCGGGGTAAGATTGAACAAGTTGTNTAGAGCAACAATCCGTTTGGTTTNAGGCATTGCCATAGCGCATCAAGCATGNCTGCTTGTGTCTTTGTAAGCGCGTCAATATCCTCCTCTCTNCGCAAAATCTTTATGTCTGGGTGACGCCTAATTACTCCAGAGCCCGAGCAAGGGGCATCTAGAAGTATCCGATCAAAAAGGCGCCCATCCCACCATTGTGCAGGCTGTGTTGCATCTCCATTGATTAATGTTGCTTGATATCCTATNCGATCCAGGTTTTGAAGAGATTTTTGAAGTCTAGATTCGGATATATCAAGTGCAACCAACTCAGTAAGCGAGTGCTCACTTTCAATAATTGCGGCGGTTTTACCACCAGGAGCGGAACACGCGTCAAGAACCCTTAGNTTAGGTTTCAAATTAAGTAATTTGGGCACTAATTGAGATGATTCATCTTGGANGCTTAACCANCCATCGGTAAAACCCGGAATTTTCTCTACAGGCAAAGGTTTNGCGAGATAAATAGCCGTGTTAGCGATATTCCCCCGACTTACTTCGATATGATGCTTAGAAAAAAGAGAAAGGATCTCTTCTGGAGATTTCTTTGCAATATTTACCCTTACTGTTAAAGGGGGTCTCTGATTATTTGCTTTGAGAATACTTTGCCATTTTGACTCCCAAGCAATAGAGATTTCATTAATTAGCCAAAGGGGGCAAGAATATTTGCTACTTGGGCCACTCTCGGCTAGCTTTTTAGACAGCTCTTGCTGATTTCGCTGATAGTTCCGAAGAACCGCGTTTACCAGCGGTTTTGCCCAAGGTTTATTCAGCGTTAATGTTGCGGCTACTGTCTCATGAACTGTGGCGTGATCTGGAATTTNAAGCTCTTTCAGCTGATAGAGACCTACCAAGATTAAACTCTTTATGTCTTGATCTTTTGCNTTTAGGGGTTTATCCACTAATCTATTGAGAAGGAANTCGAGCGAAAAATACCATCTACAAGTTCCAAAACAGAGTTCTTGTAAGAGCGATATTTCTGGGTGGTTCGAGTATTCAGTTAGCAAAGTTGATAACGAACCTCGCTGNATTTGNAGATTAGAGATTATCTGTGCCGCAATCGACCGTACATTCTTCATCGATAAGTCAGATCAGTGTTAAATCGTTTTCCCGGGGAGAACAATTTAGGTTTAGCGTTTCTTAGTTCTTTGATCGTGACTGCCTTTTTGCCAGGCATTTGAATTAGTGAGATGCATAGATTTCCTTGACCGCACGCGACTGTAAAAGATTCCTCTTTTACTTCTATTATCTCTCCTGGAGATGCAGATCGCTTTGGAAGCTCTTCGNCGTTTGCNGCTAGAACTCTAACTCGTTCTGCNCCTAAAAACGTGTACGCCGGCAGTCTACCAATGCCTGCTCGAATTTGGCGATTAATAAAAGTAGCATCACGATCCCACCTTATGAGGGCATCTTCCTTGCTTATCTTTTCTGCATAACTGCTTTGAGAGTCGTCTTGCTCTTCTGAAGACATTAAGAATGCTCGAAGGTCATTCAGCACCGCAATCAAGCTTTTCTTTCCAACTAGCTCAAGGTTTTTTTCTAAGTCTTCTCTTGTATCCTCAGAGCCTATCTTAACNTCTGACTTTAATAACATGTTGCCNGTATCTAAGCCTTCATCCATTTCCATTATGGTTACACCTGAAACGCTATCTCCCGCTAAGATTGCTCGTTCTATGGGGGCAGCACCCCGCCATCTTGGAAGGAGCGACGCATGCACATTGATGCAGCCAAACTTGGGAATCTCTAAGATTTCCTTGGGTAGTATAAGTCCATAAGCTACTACGACAATCACGTCAGGTTCACATGCAGAGAGCTTGAGTTGCTCATCTGGAGAGCGAAGAGATTGCGGCTGGCATAGTTTTAAATTTTCTCTCTCCGCAACCTGTTTTACCGGAGAGGCAACCAGTTTTCTTCCGCGGCCTGTCGGTCTATCGGGTTGGGTGTAAACTGAAAGTATCTGGTGCTTGCTACTAATTATTGCCTCTAGATGCGAAGCTGCAATGTTTGGGGTGCCAGCAAATATAATACGCAAAGTATCCATGTCACATACTTTAGTCAAGATTCAGATTTTTGATCTTTTTGTAGCTTACTGCGAATTCGATTTCTCTTAAGAGAGCTCAAATAATCTACAAAGAGTTTACCGTCCAGGTGATCGATTTCGTGTTGAATACAAACCGAAAGTATCCCTTCAGCATCAATTGTGAATTTCTCACCCAAGCAATCTTGCGCTTGGACTTTTATTTTCTTCGGTCGGGATATTGTTTCATAAAANCCAGGCACAGACAGGCACCCTTCATCATACTCAGATAAATCAGATTCGATAATCTCAGTAGTAGGATTAACGAATACTTGAGGCTTATCTCTCTCTTCAGAAACATCTAAAACTAAAACCCTTTTATGAATATCGACTTGCGTAGCCGCCAACCCGATACCATTNGCCTCATACATAGTTTCAAACATATTCTCGACAAGACGTTCTAATTTACCATCAAAAGTTTTAACCGGTNCGGCTATTTTGCGTAGGTTGGGATGGGGAAATTCAATAATTTTCAGTATTGTCATCTTGTATTGAGACTTGGATAATATTCTAATGATCAGCCTTTGATTGTACAGTATCAACCTCGAAACATCGAAAGAGAAATAGGTTTCATTAATTAACCTTCAGCGAATAAACCTTCGTTTGGTACTTGAAAGAATAAGATGTGTAAGGTAATTTTCCGGTTTGTTTTTTTAGCTGGAACTATTGTAATGAGTAAACCGTTTGTTGCTATCCTAATGGGTTCTGAATCTGATCTCTCAATTATGCAAGCTGGCGCAGATATCTTGAAGCAGCTGGAAATCGATTTTGAGATAAAAATAACTTCTGCTCACCGCACCCCAGCGGTGACCCAACAATATATAAGTGACGCAGAGGCGAGGGGTTGTCAAGTATTTATAGCCGGGGCGGGTCTAGCGGCCCATTTGGCTGGCGCCACTGCTGCCCATACTACTAAACCTGTAATCGGAGTGCCTATTGATGCAGGCCCCTTGCAAGGACTGGATTCGTTGTTATCTACGGTGCAGATGCCGGGTGGAATTCCTGTTGCAACTGTTGCGATTGGTAAAGCTGGGGCTAAAAATGCGGCTTATTTAGCTGCTCAGATTTTGTCACTAGCAGACGACGCTCTATCAGAGAGAGTCAAGCATGAACGTGCGGCTAACTCTGANAAAGTNCAGGCGCAAGACGCGGCTCTCCAATCTTCACTTTAAATTGTTTGAGAGTAGCCTTATGGGTGCATCAGACGTTTTAGAAACAGCCTGTTCCTACCTCAAATCAGGTAAGGTGATATCGTATCCAACAGAGGCTGTTTGGGGTATTGGTTGTGACCCATTCAATGAAATTGCTGTCAGTCGTGTATTGGAGCTTAAAAACAGACAAATTTCTAAAGGATTAATATTGGTCGCCGCAAGCTTAGAGCAAATTGNCCCTTTAGTAGAGCCATTGAACGAAGACCAAAAGGCATTATTGAAAAGCTCTTGGCCNGGGCCGATTACCTGGTTGATACCGGATAAGTCAAACCGTTTTCCGCTCTGGATTAAAGGCCAGCATAATTCTGTAGCGATCCGAGTAAGTGACCATGACCTAATCAGAGGGCTTTGTCTGAAATTTGGCGGGCCGATAGTTTCAACTTCGGCAAACATTGCAGGGAAACCTGAAATTAAGGACCGGAAAAGGATAGAGGATGTGTTTGGTGATAATATTGATTATGTGGTAGATGGAAAACTTGGTAATAAGCATTCTACTTCAGAGATAAGAGACTTAGTCACCGGTCAAAAGTTGCGTTAAAGAACGAGGCAGACTCTAACATTTTGCAAAAAATTGACTCAAGCAATTTCAAAGATTTTCTTCTGCGACTTCAGGGTCAAATTTGTGATCATTTGCAGCAAATAGATCCTGATGGGAAATTTCAATCAGACAATTGGGATCGTTCAACCGGTGGTTCTGGGATCTCAAGGGTAATTAGTGGCGATGGGGTGTTTGAAAAAGGAGGAGTTAATTTCTCACACGTTTTTGGTAAGGCTATGCCAGCCTCTGCTTCTGCTCAAAGGCCAGAATTGGCTGGGAGGGCATTCGAAGCCATGGGATTGTCATTGGTAATTCATCCCAAAAATCCCTTCGTACCTACCTCTCACGCTAATTTCCGACTATTTCTTGCACAAAAAGACGAAGATAAAAGCGTTTGGTGGTTTGGTGGAGGTTATGATTTAACTCCTTACTATGGCTTTGATGAGGATTGTATTCACTGGCATCAGACAGCAAAGTCCACTTGTGAGATGTTTGGAAAACACTACTATCCTAAATTCAAGAGGCAATGCGACGAGTACTTCGAAATAAAACATAGACAAGAGCCTAGAGGTATTGGCGGGTTGTTTTTCGATGATTTCGATGAGCTTGGTTTTGAAGGCTCTCAAACATTCGTCGAAGCTATTGCAAAAAGCTACTTAGATGCCTATCTACCGATAGTAAAGAGAAGGATGAGTTCTGATTTCGCAGCTAAGCATAAAGAGTTCCAAGAATACCGGCGTGGACGTTATGCCGAATTTAACCTCGTATATGATAGGGGAACCGTTTTTGGCTTACAGTCAGGCGTAGGTAGAATCGAGTCGATTCTAATGTCACTACCGCCAAAAGTTAGATGGACGTATGATTGGAATCCCGAGTCTGGTAGTGAAGAGGAAAAGCTTTACACTCGATATCTCAAACCGCGGGATTGGGCTAAATAAAATAACTAAATTTTTGAGTTGGCAAGTTTATGTCTTTCTACGCGGTTATCGGTGACCCTATATCACATAGCAAGTCACCCTTAATTCATTCTCTTTTTGCAAAGCAAACGGGCGAACCAATATCTTATGTTGCTCAAAAAGTTGTCGCTGGAAAATTTGAGGAGTTCGTATCGGAGTTCTTTAAGGGCGGAGGATTGGGACTAAATGTTACGTTACCCCACAAAGAAAGGGCGTATAAACTCGCTAGAAACTCCGACCAAGTCGCGCAAGCGGCGGAGGCAGCGAATACACTGCTCCTTAATTCAACTGGGGAGATATGTGCTGCCAATACCGATGGCCCTGGCCTTGTTGCAGACATTAAGCTCAATAACGGTGTTCAGATCCGAGGCAAGGATTTATTGCTCCTTGGTGCTGGCGGGGCAGTAAGGGGTGCCCTTGTATCTCTCCTTGAGGAAAAACCATCTTCAATTACTGTAGTGAATCGAACCTTGTCTAGAGCGAATTCTCTTAAGACTAAGTTTAATGAATTTCCAAGGATTCAAGCATCTACGTACGATGATCTTGATGATGATTATGATCTTATAATTAATGGTACCTCTTTAGGTTTAACCAATGAGGTGCCGCCTCTGAAAGCCATAAATGTGCGCCAAGGAGCATTTTGTTACGACATGTTTTACGCCGACAGGCAAACGGCATTTGTTCATTGGGCTAAGGCAAATGGTGCCAAAAAAGCAATTGATGGGTTGGGGATGTTGGTAGAGCAGGCTGCGGAATCATTTCTTTTATGGCGAGGAGTGCGGCCAGAAACAAAACCAGTTATTGAGGCATTGAAGAAGGCGTAAATATTGGAATTCCTGTGAGCAAAAAAATAGGGCTACTAATTCAGGCGCCCTATCTTTTCGTTTCGCAGAAAACTAGTGTTCTCCACCGCCTCCGTGGTCGCCGTCTTCACCATGAAGGTCAGACGGTGATAATGCGACTGCATTCCGATCATGCCCCATATAGTTGAAGCGGGCTTCCTCGGCATACTTCCCTTCTACAGTCATCAATCCGATCAACACTAGCAAAACGCTTGGTGGGCCAAGGATAGTTAGAACCANAGCNAAGCGTTCCCATACTACGTGCATAAAAATTGCGACAATGAAACCCGCTTTTAGAAACATGAATAAAATTACGAGAGCCCAGCGCATGCCTCCTTGTACATCAAAGTAATCGACGGCATATGAAAANCCGCTGAGCACGAAAAGAAGTATCCAGATCTTATAGTAAATTCCCAGCGGGTGCTGTTGCCCTTCAGCAGAAGCCATTAGTTCTTACCCCTAAAGTAGATAGAAAAATGCGAATATGAATACCCACACCAAATCAACGAAGTGCCAGTAGAGACCGGCAATTTCAATTATTTCAAAACCCTTATTGTCATAGTACCCACGTTTAACCCTAAAGGCGACCCAGAGTAAATAAATTACTCCGCCGGTTACATGAAGCCCATGGAAACCAGTCACCATAAAAAATATTGATCCAAACTGCGGCGCNCCAAATGGGTTACCCCAGGGGCGAACACCCTCATCTAATATTAACTTAGACCACTCGAACATCTGCATACCGACNAAGGAAGCGCCAAAGGCGGCAGTGATNCAGATTAGCCAGAATGCCTTCATTTTTTCTTTACGATAGCCCATGTTTACTGCTAGGGCCATCGTCCCCGAGCTCGTAATCAATATGAATGTCATGATAGCTATCAGAATAAGTGGGATCGGCGCNCCGCCGAAAGACAACGCAAAAATTTCGCTTTGTGGAGGCCANGGTGCTGTGGTTGTTAANCTAACATTTAGATAGCCCACCAAAAAGCAAGAAAAAATAAAAGTGTCACTTACGAGGAATATCCACATCATGGCCTTTCCCCAAGGGACTTGATAAGCTTGCCTGTCAGCTGACCAGTCGTCTACTAGTCCTGATACCCCTTCAGGACTCCCCTCAATTGCTTCTGCGTCGCTCATTAATGATTCCTGTTATTTTTTTATGTATTCGATAAAAGCGCAAAAAGCACTAGCCACACGATTAGCAAGAAATGCCAGTATAGCGTGCACAGCTCAATGCTGAGTTTAATATCTTTTGGTTCTCCNCCNGANAGNAATCTGATCGAACTNTTNCTCCAAACCCACAGCCCTCCAAGTAAATGTACGGCGTGCAAGCCGGTCATCAGATAGTAAAAAGCGTTTGCTGGATTTGAAGTCATGAAGTATCCAGCATTTTGCAGATTGCTCCAAGTGATGAGCTGTCCGACAATAAACAATATTGCGAATACACCGCCTCCAAAGAAAGCAATTCGAACGTTCCTTTCATGATCGCTTTTCGTAATGTTTCTAGCCCATTGGAATAGGACACTGCTAAATACTAGCAAAGCGGTGTTGAACCATAGTTGCGCAGGTTCAGATAACGGCCGCCAATCAGGTAGCTCCATTCGTAAGATGTATCCAACCGTGAACAGAGAGAAGACAACGGACGCCACCACTAAGAAAATTGATAGGGCTACTTTTTCATTTGGCGACTCAAAGGCACTTTCTGCCTCAAGTCCGCCGATTACTCCTTTTCGCTCCCAGGGCTTATCTGTAACGTTCTT
>PAWK01000034.1 GCA_002714195.1 Gammaproteobacteria bacterium
TGATTGTGATCACTTCGGCTGTAAAAAAATTCACGACTACTTACCTTTTATTGAATATCACGCTGTTCACGATCTTTTGTCTTCCAATTTTCCTCGCAATAACCAGCAAAGCAAGGTTCTGTATCTCATTTTTCTTTTAACTCTTTTTTGGTTCGGACCTGGTAACCGGCCTAAAATAAATTATTGTTCAGTCGTCAATGTAAAAATTTACTAGAATTAACAAACTGCTTGAAAAGATACGCTTGGCAGTCAAGGTTTTTAATTGCTAAAGTGTGAAACTCAAAAAACAAAAATGGTGATAATATGAAAAAGCTACAATGGTTACTAAGCAACATTTTCATTCTTTGGTTGACCAGTTGGAGCGTAAGCGCACAGCAAACAGACCTATCTTCCTGGGCAGCAACGGTTCAAAACGATTTTCGAGTCATGTCCAATATTACCTATCACCAAGCCAATGGAATGGAACTTAAAATAGACATTTATCAACCTCGCAATCAAACTGGTCCGGCTCCAACATTTATCTATTACCACGGAGGAGGATGGGTAGCGGGATCCAAGGAAGTTAATGTGCTTCGTTTAATACCGTATCTTGAGAAGGGCTGGGCAGTGGTCAATGTTCAGTATCGGTTGGGTAACGTTTCATTGGCTCCTGCCGCTGTTGAAGATAGCCTTTGCGCCCTTCGATGGATAGCGAGAAACGCAGACCAATACGGGTTTGATACAGATCGGCTTGTTGTGTCCGGAAATTCTGCAGGGGGACACCTGGCTCTCACAACGGGAATGATTCCTTCGGAGGCAGAACTCGATAGGCAGTGTCTTGGGAATGAAACACCGAAGGTTGCGGCTATCGTTAATTGGTATGGAATCACCGACGTGAATGACCTTCTTGATGGTGAAAATCAGAGAGGTTATGCCGTTCGCTGGCTAGGATCGCAGCCTAATAGAAATGAAATCGCAGATAGGGTATCGCCAATAAACTATGTTCGAGAAGATCTACCTCCCATTATTTCTATTCATGGAGATGCCGACCCAGTAGTGCCGTACAATCACGCCAAGCGCTTGCACCGGAGATTAACGCAGGCTGAGGTTACCAATGAGCTAATTACAGTGCCCAATGGCTTGCATGGGGGCTTTCCAGTTCAAGAGCAGATCCGCATTTATAATTCAATTTTTTCATTCCTAGATTCAAACGTAAATTAGGAGGGGAAGATGATCAAGAAGATCGTATGCATTTTCTGCGTTTTGACAACAACTATTTTGATCAGTTGCGAGCAGAAGAGCACAATCACTAGCTCGGTAGAGACTGGTAACGAGTGGCATCATCACGGTGGCGACCATTCTTCATCAAAATATGCGCCATTCGATCAAATTAATGGCGAAAATTTTAGCCAGCTCGAAGTTGCTTGGCGCTGGCAGTCGGCGGACTTGAGAGTTTCACCTGATCAACTCTATCCAACCGGCGATTATCGGGCGACACCTCTGTATGTCAATGGAGTTATGTACGCGACGACAAACCACAGCCAAATTGCAGCGCTAGATCCAGCTACCGGTGAAGAGTTATGGGTTTTTGATCCTGAGAGTTATAAATTTGGGCCACCAAATTTTTCTCCAATACAAACAAGAGGCATAGAGTATTGGACCGACGGACAGGTTGAGCGCATTTTTGTCGCCACTCCAGGAAAGCAACTTGTTTCAGTAGACCTAGAGACTGGACAACCAGACCCTGATTTTGGCGAGAACGGCTTTGTAGACCTAAAGCAAAACCTCGGTCGTCTTGAATTTGAAATGAATAATATCACTCATGGAGCCCCGCCAATTGCGGTAGGAAATTCACTCATCGTTGGGTCAAAGATTTATGACTACAGCATGAATAACAGGAGTCCTCCAGGCCATGTTCGGGCCTACGACACGCGTACAGGCGAATTTAAGTGGCGCTTTAACACTATCCCACAGCCAGGCGAAGAATTTAATGAAACATGGGAAAATGGTTCNTGGNCTGTCGCTGGAAACACCAATGTCTGGACATACATGGCAGCCGATGATGAGTTAGGAATCGTTTATCTCCCTACCTCAACACCAACGAATGATTATTGGGGCGGCTACAGATTGGGAGAAAATTTGTATGCGGAGAGTATACTTGCCTTAAACGCTGAAACTGGGGAAAGAATCTGGCACTTTCAAACTGTCCACCATGGACTCTGGGACTACGATATTGCATCGGCACCAAANCTGATAGATATCGTAGTGGATGGAAAACCTATCAAGGCGATTGCTCAAGTATCAAAAACTGGTTTTACTTACGTATTCGATNGAGTTACCGGAGANCCGGTTTGGCCAATTGAGGAGGTCGCAGTACCACCATCAACTATACCTGGCGAGAGAGCCCANCCTACGCAACCAATTCCTTCAAAACCTCCACCATTTGAGCAGATAGGTATCACAGAGGATGACCTAATAGACTTCACACCAGAACTTCGAGAAGAAGCATTGGAGATTTCAAAGAAGTTTGTGCTNGGNGACATCTTCACCCCNCCAATTGTTGAAGGGACTNACGGAAAATCGTCAACTTATGTTGTCCCGGGTGCGGGTGGTGGTGCCAATTTTCCTGGAGCATCAATGGATCCTGAAACTCAAACCCTATATGTCCCCTCTGTCACACGNCCCACAGGAATGTCTTTGATAGAACCTCCGGAGGGGACATCAGATTGGCCTTATGTGATTCGATATGACAGGTCTGGGGGACCTCAAGGATTGCCCCTNCTAAAACCACCCTATCGTCGAATTACTGCCATAAATTTGAACACGGGTGAGCATGTATGGCAGATTCCTTTAGGGAAAGGTCCAACCGATCATCCGGCCATTGCCCATTTAGATTTAGGAGACTTAGGTTCGGTCTTCACCGATGTTGTTGCTGAAGGCGGAGTCTTAATTACAAAATCCTTGGTAATTTCTTATTTGGCTGCCAAAGACGAACTAGGACCCGAGGAGACCGGCTCAATTCTTGTTGCGTTCGATAAAACTTCAGGTACAAAAGCAGGAGAGGTTTTTGTAGAGCAGCGTCTCCATGGTCCGGTAATGAGTTATCTTCATAAAGATGTACAATACGTAGCAGTTGCTGGTGGCGGCCGCGCTGATGACGCGGAATTACTCGTGTTTAAACTAGGTAGTAGCCAATAAGGGTATTTCTCATGCAAAGAAGAATGCTTGCGATTAAGACTGTAATGCTTTGTATTGCTACGACCTCAGTATCTATTATAGAGCCATTGTTCCTCAGGCAGGCGTTAGCGCAAGGGAGTAATTCTTCAGATGAGAAAGTAGTCCACTTGTTAGAAGAACCTCGCCATAGGACTGTTCATCGAGAGGGTAATTTGTACTTGCTTGATGTCCAAGTCAATCCAGGAGACACCTCGTTACAGCATNTTCACGATCAAGCGATTCTATTGACCACCATTCANACAGGAAGGGGCCCTGCTAACGGTCCCGTTAGGTCTATACCTGAGTATGCNAATGAGCCGTTGACTCATAACGTTTCGAACGANGGCCCTGGATTGCTNAGGATTATTGCGCTTGTTAATGGCGGGCAAGGAGTAACGGATGGAAATGACAAACCAAAAGGTGTGACTTCTGACCCTAGTGTAGAAAATCCCTGGTTTCGATCATATAGAGTTGAGTTAGGTCCTGGTGAGCAAACAGAACTGCAGAGCCATGATAACCATACTGTGGTAATTCAGGGATCACAAGGGGTCGTGCATGTAACTCGCGAAGATGGCATAACAAGGGAGCTTGATTCAGCCGGGGAGTGGGAATGGAGATACCCCGGCTCCCCGTTTATGGTTAAAAATATGAGCAATTTACCTGTTATCGTTGCTATAAATGAAGGCAGGGAGTAAAACTAGAAGTCAGATGTGAGTCCGAGCCTGCAGTTAGGTTTCGGCTTTTTTGTCGGTCTTATTTCAATAGTGAGAGTTCCTATCGAAAGTGCGTTGTTAAACTGGCTTGCCGAAAATTTGAAGTTAGCGCTAATTGCGGTTCCTATTCTTGCATTTGCGGAAGCATTTGTTGGATTGGGCTTATTTGTATCTAGCGCACTTCTTGTCATCGCAAGTTCGATAGTTTATGAAAATGAATTGTTAGATATTGTTCGTATTTCTTCCCTCGCTTTTTTAGGAGCCCTTCTTGGCGACCAAGGTGGGTTCTATATTGGCAAATGGATGGGGCCGTATTTTTACAAAATCGAATTTGTAAGAAGACGGCAAAACATAGTGCAAAAAGCCAACAATATGATATCCAATTATGGAAGCTATGTAATTTTTCTAGGAAGATTCTTGCCTGCAATTCGCAGCGTTATTCCGGCAATGTTAGGTATCGCAGGATTCAATAGCTTTAAGTTCTTAGTTTTGGATTTGCTAGCCTGCCTTTTATGGTGCTCAGCACTTGCCGCCATAATACTCGGGATAGGAACCATTCTCTAATCAGATTAGTTTGTCCTACATCAATATAGGCGCTTCGAATAAGATGAACCTATAAACAGAAGATTTAGCGACCCTCCAGATCCCAGCCGTTCTCCTCGGCCACCCTTGCACCGCGCAGGGTGTTTAACATTCCGTAGTTACCCTCATGACATGCATATTCGTATAANTGACCGCTCGTTTTAGTCATCGGCACCACCGCTGAGATTGAATCGGTAAAAGTAGAAGGGTCTTCGATTGTAAACTCGTAGCGAACCTGATCGTAAGAGATACGCGTAAATTTTTCGATTAACATCATGTCATAATTATTGCCTGTACTACTAAATGTTTGTCGATAACCATTAAAGTTTTTTGTTTCAACAACCAAAGTGTCACCATCCCAATAACCACGAGAATCGCCAGACCAAAGCCTGATACCATCATCCAAATCTTNTCTTTCACCGATTGGTACAATCCGAGCATCATGAATCATCTCTGTGAGAATCACTACATTATCTTGATTCTGAAAAAGTTGTACGTTGTTATTGTACAAACTTGGCACGAACGGTGGACCCGAGTTGAATCCGACAATACATCGCTCAGANAGACCCCTATCCTCGGGACCATCCTTGCTAATTCCGCCAACGACNAATCTAACCGGTCGGTTTTCATTAGGCGTATCAGTTATCTGGTTGCCGCGTTGGACTTTTGCGCCTTCAACGGCAAGCGGAATTCTGCCGTTTCTAGGATAAACAATATGCGATGTTCGAACATTAGCATCTAGTCCTTGTGTTTCAAACCAAAAGTCATTGTANCCGAGGACTTGCGGCCCCGTTGGAAGATCAGCATCTAAATCAACCGCCTTAGCAGCTCTTTCATCAGCTGCCTTAGCCCTAGCCTGCTGGAGCGTTATCTCCTCTTGTAACTGTTCGGCGGTAAGAAACTCTTGGTCACCCCATTTTTCCGGTCTTTCCATGGGAGTGTTCGAAGCGAAATTCCAAACCCCACTTAGGTCCGGATCACCCCAGGCATTCTTCGGGGCATGATAGTCTGAACCCGTTTGCGCCGTCACGCCATTAACGACCATGAGTAAAGACAACATTATAAGAGTCGGGAATTTCATAGGGCTTCCTCTAAATTAGTATTTATCTACTGACTAAATATTACATTAGTTAGAATCATCGGCCAAATAGTAGCTTAAAAGAGATCATCCTCAGTNATNCAGANTCACTGNTNTTTTAANTAATCCCATTGCACTCTANGGAAACGTTGAATATGCTATTGANTATCANCAANAAAAGGGGCTTCTAATGGCNTACTCACTAATAGGAAAGGATTTCACTCCGCCCGATGTCCACGGCAAAGTGACCGGAAAAGCTAGGTATGCCGAAGACTTTAAAGTCGATGGGATGCTTCATGCCCGACTACTAACAAGCCCGGTACCTCATGCACGANTTGTGCGACTTGATGTTTCGANAGCGCTNCAGATGGAAGGCGTTGTCGCAGTACTAACAGCAGATGATGTCCCTTTCATGCCGAATCTAGGTAACCCAATCCTGACAAATGAGCCCGCCTATGTCGGAGACCCAATTCTCGCCATCGCAGCTACAGATGAGAGAATCGCCGAAGACGCTCTCCAAGCAATCAATTTTGATTTTGAACCACTGCCATTTGTTGTAGACCCACTCACAAGTTTAAAACCAGGAGGCCCTCATGCAAGGACTCAGGGTAATGTCGGTAATGCCACCATGCAGGATGATTTTAGATCAGTGCACTGGAGCGATGATGACATGGCTTCATTGGTAAATGGAGAGCTACCGCAAGGTGCGTCTGCTCGCGAGTGGACTGTCGGCGACCTNGAGGAAGGCTTTTCTGCTGCAAACTATATAATTGATGAGAGTTTTGTGACGGCTAGCTATTCACACAACTCCATGGAACCCCGGTCTGCACTTGCTTACTGGGAAAATGGAAAATGCTTCCTTTACGGATCTAGTCAGAGTCAGAGTTTTCCGATTCCAGCACTCGCTNAATATATAGGTATCGAACCCGCTGATTTAGTCTTCGTTGCTGAGTATTGCGGTGGTGGTTTTGGCTCAAAAGGCGCAGCATANCCTGCTATGTCTATCCCAGCCCATATGGCCAGGTTGACAGGCCGCCCGGTAATGATGCGAATNAGCCGTGAGCAAGAGTGTTACATTGGATCCGCAAGACATGGTTTTCAAGGACGCGTAAAAATGGGTTTCAAAAATGATGGTCGTATCTCCGCGATTGATCTTTATGTCATTCAAGACAACGGCGCTAATTCTGGCTTCTCTGATTGGCTATCAGCTGGAGACGCCGTTTCACTAGTTTATCAACCAGAGGCTATGCGATTTCGCGGAATTCCGATTTTCACTAATACTCCAATGAAGGGACCGCAGCGAGGCCCTGGACAAAACCAGATTCATTCTGCACTCGAGCCTTTACTCGATAAAGCCGCCCGCGAATTACAACTCGATCCGCTAACCATTCGCAAAATTAACGCGCCTCTAGCTGATGATACTTACGGCCCCAACTCCAGCTCATTGACGAGTTCTCACCTCTCAGATGCTCTCGAAAAAGGTGCACGTCAGTTTGATTGGAACACAAAGCGCGCAAACAGCGGAAAACGAAGTGGCAGCAAGGTCATTGGAGTAGGTATGGGTCAGGCCTATCATTCAGCAGGAAGCAACGGCTTTGACGGTTTAGTTCGCATAACACCCGATGGTGTTCTCCGCATCCATACGGGAATTGGTAATCTCGGCACGTATTCCCACACCGCGACCTCTCGAGTAGCCGCCGAAATCCTGAAATATAATTGGGATAATTGTGTCGTAGAGCGTGGCGATAGTCGTAGACACCTTCCTTGGAACTTAGGGCAATTTGGGTCAAATACTTCGTTTACAATGACGAGGACAAACTTCGTAGCCGCCCAGGACGCGCTGCAGAAACTTCTTGAAATAGCCGCCATCAAAATTGGAGGATCACCAACTGATTTCGATATCGCTAATGAGAAAATCTTTCAAAAAAATGATCCTTCGGTTTTTCTTAGTTATGCTGACGCCGCCGCATTTGCTATTGAACTTGGTGGCAAGTTTTCGGGACAGATCGCACCAGAAGATATAAATGAGATGACACGCCGATCAGTTGCCGGTNTAGCGGGAACGGGGCTTATCGGCGTTGCCAAAGACAACCTGGAAAAGAACGGCACGGTGCCCGCTCTTTCGGTCGGATTCATTCAAATCGAGTTGGACNTGGAAACAGGGAAGTACGAAATACAAGATTACNTAGGAGTAGCGGATTGTGGAACCGTTCTCCATCCTCGCGGATTGGAGATTCAGGTAAAAAGCGCTGCCGTGATGGGTTTTGGTATGGCCGGATTTGAGCGTCATGCTTATGACCCGCAAAANGGTTTGCCGGCNTCTACAGGCATTCACAACTCAAAACTACCAACCTACCTCGACGTTCCCACTCCGATGGATTGGTCCGCCACCGACATTGCAGACCCGCAAAATCCGGTCGGCGTTAAAGGTGTTGGCGAGCCAATTCAAGGTTGCGCGTCAGCTGCACTGCTCTGCGCAATTTCTGACGCCCTTGGGGGACATACTTTCAACCGAGTTCCTGTTACTGCAGATATGATAGTTAATGCTGCNTCTGGTANANCACAGTCTCAAAGCCCCCTNTCTACAAACACTACATAGGTTGACTCATTACTCTTCAGGTANATTAAACATCTCCACCATATAATTTTGATAAGGTCCTTCCACCAGGAAATTGTTAAAAATCTCATGCAAAAGATTTACTGATGTCTTTACCGCCAAACGAGAGTCAGCCTCAGAAAACCCAATCGACACCGAAACGTCGCTGTTTTTGTTCTTAGCCTTTATGGAAAGTCGTTTCCCATCAAGACGCCGGTGAGCAGGAATGTCTTCCGCGCAGCGCGAAACAAGAAACCTCCGAAATGCGTTATCCATGTCTGATCGATAGGGTACTGACGGTAAAACACNCCTCAACTCTAGCTCATGCTTGACTACATTAAGTCTCAGAATAAATGGATTNTTTGTCATCCAATGGAATTTAAATTCACAAAACTTATCCCCAACATTAATGCAGCTAAAATTCTGGAAGATCCCGCGATCTGCGTAAGTTTGTAATTCAGATCTGAAAACCTCTAAGACTTTAGTCATAACTTAGACCCGATAAACTTATCCAAATCTATTTGTAATAAGCCAGCGCTCCAGGGGCAAAATGACGAGGCATGGATGGTGGGTACTGATTCGTCCAAAACTCTTTTTTCCCTTGGCAATTAATTAAGGTAGATATCCCCTCATCGGAAGCAAGCTTGTATGCCCTCTCCAGAGCTGGGGTCATTTGCTCAGGACTTGTCACATATTCTCCGTTACANCCCAAAGCCTCTGCAATTTTTTCGTAGCGCAAATTTTCTTGAAATAAATACATATGCTGAGCCCTGACGGCCCCTCGACTCGCTCCTGAGGTCCAAACACCCCACGCATTGTTGTTGTAAACGATCATAATTGCGGGTATCCGGTACTTACCCAGGGTTTCAAACTCCATGATCGAATATGCAGCGCCTGCGTCACCTGTTATACCTACGATTGGCGCACCTTTGTAGGGAGCTTGTGGACCCACTCCGTTCTGNACCGCAGCACCTACTCCGACAGTGTAGCCAACATCTGGACCAATAGCTCCGTATTGATAAGCCCCATTACAAATTTGTCCTGGGCGATGAGCTCTTAAATAGCGTCGAGTGTAACGACCAATTCCATAGCCTCCTGAAACAACTGTTGTCTGGTCAGGTGCGATATCGCCGTGGTAAAGAAAATCTTGTAAATGCTTGCCAATTACCGCGGGGTGAATCGACTCAGTATCAGCGCTGTATTTTAGGCCTAAGGAATAGTACTCCTGGCTTTGATCTTCAAAAGCCTTTCGGGCCGCGGCAAGTTCGTTCCTCCATTCAGGGCGAGTTCGGACTGGTAAAGCGTCCTCAAGCGCTTCTAACGCCGCCTTTTCTGAACTGACTATGCCGAGATCTATCGGGACATTCCGTCCTATGTCTGTCGCATCAGGGTCAATCCGAATCCATTTTGCATCGGGCCCAAAGGCAAATTCGCCTATGGACGGCATACAATACTGCCCTATCAAAATAACAAGATCTGCACTTCGGACTGCGTCAAGACCGGTGCTTGCCGACAAGGCGTGGGAGTCAGAAAAATGGCCACGCATAGGAGCAGATTCTGTGACAGCGATGTCATTCTTCTCTGCTACGCGCAGAAGCGCTTCCCAAGCTTTATCATAAAAGACCCCTGTGCTAGCAACAATCATTGGGCGTTCGGCCCGTTGAATCATGTCAACTGCTCGAGTTATGTCAGCTGGATTGGGGTGGGCCTTAGATTCTGTGCGATAACGAGTCTTGTCATAATAGTATTGAAGCTCCCCCGGCTCCTGGAATCTTGCTCTGGAAATTTCGCCCGGGAAATCAAGATGGACGGGCTTGGGAACCCCGGTCTTAAGTTGTCGGAATGCATAGGCCGCATACTCATAAATTCTGTTCGGNGTGATTAATCTTTTACCCCACTTTTTTANGCCGTCTGTTTGCGACTGCTGATAAGCGGTCTGAATACCGTGCTCTGTATCATCCTCACCTATNGTTTTATTACTAGCGATTACAAGAAGCGGTGTCCGCGATGAATTGGCCGCCCCNATATTCATAATCATGTTTGTAAAACCGGGTCCTTCCGTTCCAGACGTAGCTGCAATCTCTCCAGTAACACGAGAAAATCCATCTGCCGCGGAAGTCATGTTGCCTTCACACCGCCCTCCGTAAGACGGTATGCCCTCTGCGGCAATCGCATTAATCATATTATAATTGCCAGGACAACAGAAAAAGCCTGCTACACCTTCATCTTTCATAAATTTGGCAAAAACCTCGGCGCCAGTCATTGGAAAGTTTGCAGGTTTAGCTGCTTCCGCAAGTGTTCTGGGAATCTCATCCGGAATTTTAATGTCAAGCGAATCACTTTCTTGAGCCTCGCTTGATTCATTCTGCAAAATCGCAGCAGCTCCCGCACCAGCGATCGCAGTGCCTTTAATAAAATTTCGCCGCGTAACAGTTTTGTCTTCGGCTGGATTCTCAGAAACCTGATCTGTATCGATTTGAGGCTTTTCTGTTTTATTTTTCATTCTCTTTCCTCAACAAGAATTATTCTTTAGTCGGNCTAAATTCGGNTGGTCCAATATTTAAAACGTGAGCGACGATTTGCCANATTGTTGCNTCGTCGAGACTATCCTTAAANGGAGGCATTTCCAACCCTGCCCCAAACTTTATGCTCCGAAAAATATGGAGAGGCGTAGTTCCGTAATACCATGTATCTGGGGCAGTCAAATCGGCTGCAATAAAATCTATATTTGCTAAAGCGCGCCCGTCGGCATCGTGGCACTGTTGACAGTTAATGAGATAGAAACTTTTACCNCTAACTGCTGCCGATTTTGAATAAACCTCAGCGCTNGGCTCTGCGGGCATAGTATCTTGCGCAAAAGTTTGCCAAGAAGAAAACAATATCAAAATCATGAAGATCTTGAACNGCANCCAGTTATTCATTTTCGCTCCAAAAAAAAACGGACGACCCTTTCGGGTAATCCGTTTTTCANAGGTTAAACTTCTAATGAGCAGAACTTTCAGCCTGTGCACCCGGCAAAGCAAGCGCTGTGAGTTTGGANCTCGTCTGCAACATGATGTACTGATGTCCATCATGCGTCCATGAACTCATACCGTAATTTGACCTCGCTGGCGCTTCAATTTCACCAATAATTTCACCAGTGTTTTTATCAATGGCCCAAAGCATGGGAGTTCCATCAGACGCCTGATCTGAATAAACTAGCATATTAGGAGTTGCCACCATAGGGACCAAAGCTCCGGTTCCNGTATTGCCATANTCTGCTTCAGAGACACCATAGCCCTCCANTGCTTCCTTATATCTGTTTGGCGTTTCTCCAGTCGGAATCGTAAATTTCTTCTCTCCAGTATTCATGTCATAGGCAACAATCGTGCTATAAGGTGGCTTCCAAACCGGCAATCCGGAGGGGTGCCGAGGCGGTCTGGCAGTAGCTCCTGGTACCCCGTTTGCAAATTGAGATGTAGTCACCCCGGTGGAGTTAGGGAACAGTAAGTCCGCTTCTTCGCCAGGAATCAAGCGAAGNGTAAAACACGCGGTATGTTCAGAAACATACAACGTATTGGAAACAGGGTCCGCAACNGGAGGAGAAGTAATNTTAACTCCNCCTGCGCCTCCAGGGCAGTTCATTGCCGCATATTTCCCNTCCGCGTTATTAGCATGTATNGGCGGATTGAAAAGCCCGCCCATAACATAGTCNTCCATAGCAACAATTGCCTCGGCTTTGAGCTCTGGCGTGAAATCAATCAAATCATCTTCTGATATTCCTTGCATCGAGTAAGGCTCTGGCCAAGTTACGTGAGGCTGGGTTGGGGAAAGGACCTCGCCAGGGACAATGGAAGGAGGCACGGGCCTCTCAACAATGGGCCAAACCGGCTCCCCTGTTAACCTATTGAATGTATAGAGCCAGCCCTGTTTAGTAGCCTGAACCACCGCCGGTATGTTACGTCCATCAACTGTTAANTCGAGCTGCACCGGTGCTGTTGGAGTATCAAAATTCCAGATTTCATGATGCACGAATTGAAAGTGCCAAGCCCGCTCACCAGTGCTCGCATTTAAGGCAATAATACTTGCTCCATACAAGTTATCGCCAGGTCTAAAACCTCCATAATAGTCAATGGTTGCACTGTTTGTGGGAATATAAACTATGTCATTTTCGGGGTCTGCCGACAGAGGTGCCCAAGAAGAAACATCTCCTGTCCATTCCCACGCGTCATTCTCCCAGGTCTCATGACCATACTCGCCAGGNTTTGGAATGACGTTAAATTTCCATTTGAAGTCACCAGTTCTTGCGTCATACCCCAAGATGTCGCCAGGAACGTTTTCTATNCGTGCCTGATGGTAGCCCTGCTCCGCGGAATTACCCACGACAATGGTGTCATTGACAACAATAGGAGGGGAAGATGAAGTTATATATCCTGTTTCCAAGGGAATGCCTTCATACGGATCATAGGGGTGTCCGAGATCCTTTAACAAGTCGACGACGCCGGTCGAAGGGAATCCGTCAATTGGAACAGGCGTACCCCAGTCCTCAAGAGGAATTCCAGTATCTGCATCAAGCGCAGTCATAAAAAATCCAGGGGAAATTATTATCACGACTCCTCGACCGTCAATTTCTGTGTATGCCACCCCTTTACCGTAATCAGCCCTCATCGAATATTCCGCCCGAGGAGTTTTCGGTTCGCGGTAGGACCAAATTGTCTCGCCTGTCTTTGGATCGATCGCAACGACATGTCGGGCGTAACCCGCAACCGTGAACAACTTTCCGTCTATATATGAAGGNGTAGAACGTCCGCTGACCGCGCCAAAGCTGGCACCATCCCATTCCCAGGCAACCTCTAAATCACCAAAGTTGGATGAATCAATTTCATCAGATGGAGTAAAACGGGTATGCGCGTAATCGTTTCCTAATGTAAACCACTCAACAGAATCTTGTGCGCAAACTGCACCGGATATCATTAGTGCCGCAAACCCCGTTAAGAAAGTCCGTATAGTTAGAGTTTTCAAATTTCCTCTCCTACTTTTACCTATTCAATTACCACTTTTTTGGTATGGAAAGCCCAGCACTTCTTATTGTTANNGATCTTTTTTATNATGCATGAGCGCAAAGCCCTATCCTGCCACAATTNGNAAACAAAGCGCTATCAGAAAATGTTTCAAATTGTCTCCNNAATNGTATCATTTTAGTAAGAAATAGTCAGAAAGTCTCCGTCATTCTGACTTCTATCTGTTGGACGCGGCCATTACCACTAATCTACCATCAACTCGGATTCTGGGGACCATAAAGAAACATAACTAGCAGGTTAACTTATTGGAGTATTGCTCACCAATACTATCTTGAGCAAAATGAACTTTGAATGAGGAAGTATGCCAAGCTAGAGAAATAAACGNANTNAACAGTTTTGACCGTTTAAAACGTGCCGGTTACCCTTAACGAAAAAGTCGTCCCTCGATGGTTACAGTTTCTTTCCAGCTCTGCCAAATAGCCTTCAGCTATTCCACCACTATATCGGAACCTCTTTCTACAAAACTCCCAATTTCCTAACTGATTAGCTTCGAAACGAACCGTCGTGTTGTCAACGCTTCTCCATTCAAAAAAAGCTGTCACAAATGGATCAGAGTCCCAGACTTCGATGTCTATCAGATCATAAAACTTCCGATTGCCATCTTGACTATTACTATACCTGACCCCCCAATTAATTCTCCTAGAAGGCAAGTCATGGCGAAAACTTAAAGTTTGTCGACCCCTCCAACTGAAACTAAACCGTCTGTCTATTCCTAAAAAAGGGTCTGTAATTCTTGAGTCCTCTACGCTAATGGAAGCGTTAATGAGCAAATTGGGTAGCCCGATCATTCGCATTCTAGTGCTACTATTGATTTCTGCACCATACTTCTCACCATCCCCAACATTTCCATTAGCCCCCTGCAGGTTATCTTTGGATGGCGAAACATCTATTCTCTCGATTCTGTCTGTCCAATCTTCATAAAAAACTCTTGCACTGGCAACCCCTATATCGTTCGGAAGGCGGTACTCTGCATTCAGTTCGTAATTCCAGTACCACTCCTGCTTTAAGTTCTCATTTCCAAATTGAACATCACGATCCTCATCACGCGTATCAAGGGCAGCAACAAAATCATTAAAACTGAGCTGCTGCACAATCTTCTCCATGGTGCCTCTAAGTTGTATTGTAGGAGTCAGGTCATATCTAAAATCGAGCTTAGGCTTGACGTAATCGTAATTTCTCTCTTTTGAAATTTGGCCTCTCTGTGAAATTTTAGAATCCTCATACAAAACTGAACTTTCTAGGGACATCCTCGAGTTAAACACCCAATTGTGGATAATAAAAGGCTCGTATCTCATTTCCTCGACTGTTGAGCGAGCATTCGGTACGTTCACGGAAACCAGACCTCCTAAGGCCGCCGAAGCTATGCCGCTGGGGTTAAGCACCCCAAGTGCGAGAGAAGAATCGAGTATAGTCTGAGCGCGCTCAGCACCGAACTCAATGTCTTGACTGCCACGAAATAGGTCGAGTGTATAGCTGCTCCTGACGATCCTTTCTCGAGTGGTGCTCGCTGAATCAAGAAAAAGGTTCTTACTTTCCGAGTAAGGTCCGGTTAGATTCCATCTCTCCCGAAGACGTTCAGGGGTAAAAGAATTACTAATAAGTAAAATTTTAAAGCGGTCGCCTCGAGCAGTATTGTATTCATAATCCCCGCCAATCTCCCAATTATTAATCTCACCTCGAATATCTTCCCGCTGATAGGAATCGACGACTGGCAAAGTTTGTAAATTAGTAGTTTTACGATTCAGATCAGTGCGAGAGGTGCCTTCGCTATACTGCGCGTTGAACCGCGCACTGCTACTTCCATTTATTTCATATCCTAAGTTACCACTTAAGCTGAAGTTTTCGCGATCATCAATATCCTTTCGGTAGATGTAATCATTCGGTGAAAAATCCCCGAGAATGGAACTCTCTTTGTAGGTAGTGACTCCATGATTTTCTCCAATCTGACCCTGCACTTGGTAGTCAAGACCGCCCCGAGTGCCGCTTACTGAGACGGAACCATTTGGCGCGACTACGTTGTCCTCTAACTGTTGTCCGGACACCTCGTACTGAACGGAAACATCAGAGAAAACCTCTGTCAGAACTACGTTAACGACCTGCCCGCTACCTCTGACATCTAGCTCTCCAGATGTTCCACGGATAATCTCAATATAATCCACTTGATCGGAGGTGATTCTTGCTAACTGAGTCCCTGTACTATTGTTTTTTCCCGCTGTCCGTTTCCCGTTGATTAAGATTTCGCTTCCACGATTACCATTGCCAAAGCCGCGACCGCCCCTGCTGCCGCCTCTGAAACCGCTGAAGCCACCGCCAAAACCTCCACTCGAGCGGCCACTAAATCCCCCTCGGCTTGACCCCCCCTCGGTAAGGCCCGGAATCCTGTCTATCATGTCTTGAGCCGTAACTGGAGACCACTGCGCAAAATAATCGTTGTTGTAGACCACAGTAGATTCATCGCCAACATTATCCTGAGCAGCTGCAAATGGGCTCGCCGCAAGGAAAATAAGAAGGAAGATATTTCGTAACATTAACAAACCTTTCTTGACCCTATATTGACTAAAAATCTTTCTACGTAACCTGTATCGTCCCTCATCACAGGCAGCATGCCATCTGCGGATTTTCAGTATTACACAGCCAGCTGATCGAATAAGTAACAAATTGTGAATTTAAGACGACCCCGTGCGGAACGCTTTAATATGGTAGGTCAGACCATTACATCGGACAAACGGATCAAAAGAAGACAACGGTTTTGTAACAAATGTTTACCTGAGCAGGTATTTTCTCAGTGCCCTGCCGCCCGTAAGAGATCCATAGATATTTCCAGCTTTGTCCACGGCTATCCCTTCTTGAGATCCATTTTCTTGCGGATCATCTAAAAAGAGTGTAACGGATCCGTCTTTAACATTAGCCACTCTTACGCCTTCTGCGTAAGGAGAACTATTTTTTGATGATCGCGCGGGTCCTCGATTCTCCGAGGAAGAGTCGGTGACGTAGAGCATATCATTGTCATCAATAAATAATCCGCTCGGACGACCAAACTGTTCCCACTCGACAATAAAGTTTCCATCTTGATCAAAAATTTGGACCCTGTTATTACCCCGATCACCAACAAAAAGTCTCCCTCTCGAATCCATGGCCAGATCATGAGGTACGGCAAACTGACCAGCTTCAGAACCATGACTACCCCAACTGAGAAGAAATTTTCCAGAAGAGTTGTATTTCATAATTCGACTATTAGAGGCACCGCCGTGACCATCGCCGACGAAAATGTTTCCATCAGGTGCAACCAAAACAGAGGAAGGTTGATTGAATTCATAATCGCCTTCACCGGCAACTCCCGGTTTACCAAGCGCCATCAAAACTTCCCCATTTGGGCTAAACTTAAACACTTGGTGTCCCTTGCCCTCACGGCGGGGATCTTCACCGTTTGGCCCCTCTCCATCGGTAACCCAAACGTTTCCCTCAAAATCAATATGCAAACCATGAGGTCGTACAAACATGTTCGCGCCAAAACTAGTCAGCTGATTTCCCTCTAGATCG
>PAWK01000035.1 GCA_002714195.1 Gammaproteobacteria bacterium
CATCACCGGCTTCTGTAAAATCCGCTCTCGAAGAAGGCATAGTCGCAAATTGAAATTCTTGAACCTCACTGAAGGAAGCCCCAGCAGCAGGCCCTGACGGAGGTTCTTCTCCGAAAATATTTTTATATAGCCACAAAGTAGCAAAAAACACGATAAACAAAATTACTGAAAGCACAATAAAATAATTATTCCTAATTTTTTGTCTCTGCGAAGGCGTGCCACCCTTTTTTCTATCAGAATTTTGAGAAATCGCTTTCTCATACATTCCGATAATTTCAATCGGATTCAGCTTCAGAAGCTCTGCATAGTTTTTGAGATAGCCTTTTACAAATATAGCGCCAGGTAACTTATCAAAGTTATTAGACTCTAAAGCTTTCACGTAGTGGTTTGTGATATGAAGTTTTTCCGCGACTTCAGCTCTTCTGATTCCTTTGCTTAGCCTCTCTTCCCTCAACCGTGAACCCACTGTGGCGCTTTTGCTTTCCACTTTTGGTTTTTTTTCCTGCTCGTCGGCGAGGGGTTCGTCTCTCATTTTAAGGATCCCTTGACTAATTCGCTAATCTCAACACTCTTATATTCTTTCGGCTGCAGTAGCAAGTTTTCCAACTAGTTTGATGCTTTCGTTACTCTTATCCATTTTTAGCTGATACCTCATACTGCGCTGTGTGCGATCGGAAACTCCTCCAACGAGTTGACCGCATGCGGCACTAATATCGTCTGCACGGGTCGTTCGAACGGTCACGGTGTAACCCGCTTTCCTTAAGATTTCTCTAAAATTCGCAATAGACGAGCCACTAGGTCGCTCAAAGTTACTCGAGTCAAAGGTATTAAAAGGAATCAGATTAATTTTNCATGGAAAAGAAACCAACAATTCTGCAAGATCCCTAGCGTGTTGTCGATGATCATTAACCCCTTTAATTAAAGTATATTCAATCAGAGGCACCCTACTATCTGATAAACTTTCCATGTAGGACTTAACAGAACTAAGCAATTCTGCGATCGGATATTTCTTGTTAATGGGCATAATTTGACTACGAAGCGTATCATTTGGAGCATGTAAGGACACAGCCAAAGAGGCTTCTGTTAAACCATTCATTTTCTTAATCGCAGGAATGACACCCGAAGTGCTTATAGTCACTTTGCGCTTGGACAATCCATACGCAAAGTCTTCCATCATTATGCTGACACTATCTATTACATTGTTGAAATTTAACAACGGCTCGCCCATACCCATCATAACCACATTACTGATTGGATTAGGATTCAACTGATCAAAATTACCAAGTAACTTATTTGCCCACCATAGCTGCCCTACTATCTCTGCAACACTTAAATTACGATCAAACCCTTGTTTACCAGTGGCACAAAAAGTACAGTCCAAAGAGCACCCAGCTTGTGACGAGATGCATAAGGTACCCCGTCCCGCTTCAGGTATGTAAACCATTTCAATTTGGCTGCCGCTAGTAACCTCTACAATCCATTTACGACTCCCATCGCTAGAGACAGACTCATTGAGAATAATAGGTAATCTAATTTCACTAACCTCAAAAAGCCGATTTCGCAGGTTCTTGCTGAGATCGCTCATTAAATCAATATCAGTTAAACCCCTTTGATGGATCCATTTCATGACTTGACCTGCTCTGAACGGCTTTTCTTTGAGGTCACTAAATAAACTTATTAGCCCAGGAAGCGTCAAGCCGGCAAGGTTAAGTTTTTGTTTATTAGTCATGGTAAGATTCTCAACAAATATGGGCCTCAGGAGCAAATCTCGTCATTGCGAAAAAAATACTCGATCTCACGCTTGGCTGATTCCTGAGAGTCTGACCCATGAACGGCGTTAGCATCTATTGAGGATGCAAAATCCGACCTTATTGTACCCGATTCTGCTTCTGCTGGATTTGTTGCACCCATTAACTTTCGATTCAACATTATAGCATCAGCACCTTCAAGAACCTGCAACATCACTGGCCCTGAGGTCATAAATTGGATTAAGTCATCAAAAAAGCCCTTTCCATTATGCTCTGCGTAAAAACCTCCAGCAGAGTCTTCATCAAGTTGGACCATTTTTGCAGCAACTATTTTAAGACCAGCCCTCTCAAAACGATTGTAGATTTCTCCAATAACGTTTTTGGAAACTGCGTCCGGTTTAATTATAGAAAGAGTACGTTCTGTCAATTTTAAGCTCCCGCTTGTCAATATAAGAAAAAACGGCGCGCATTATATTGGGAATATTACGATTTAGCACGGCTTTTAAACCGATTGATTCTCCAACGGAGTTTATTTTCTCAGGTTTTATTCAGCAATTTCCTCTATCCACGCCGCCTGTATAGCTTCAAGGACCTTTTCTCCACCTCTATCATGATCGTCATCAAATTCGTCAAGCTGACAGACCCAATCATGTAAGTCCACAAAATTAACATATTGAGGGTTTGCATCTGGATAACGCTCAGCCAACTCGATTGCGATATCATATACATCAGTCCACTTCATAGTACGAAGCCCCGTTAATGATCTTCAGAAACCATATTTATGGTGTATTTGGGGATCTCAATTACTAAATCNTCTTTCGAGATTACTGCTTGACAGCTTAAACGAGATTCCGGCTCAAGTCCCCAAGCCTTGTCAAGATAATCCTCTTCATTTTCATCAGCCTCCGTCAATGAAAANAACCCATTTCGAACCACTACATGACAAGTAGTGCATGCACAAGATTTTTCGCAGGCATGCTCTATAGATACCCCTCCAGAAAGTGCGGCGTTGAGAATTGTTTCGCCTTCATTCGCATCTATTTCTGCCCCATCTGGGCAAATTACTTCATGAGGTAAGAACGTTAGTTTTGGCATAAAAATCCACGTGTCTAAAATCACATTTAACTATTTTCTATTTTATCAATTATTTCGCCNTTTAGCGCCTTNCTGATATGAAGATCCATCCTNCGAGCAGCNAATTCGCTACTTATAAGATTCAATTCCTGGGTAGCTTCCCGAATTTTCGCGCTTGTACCGTTTTCTAAGAGTTTAATCAGGTGACCCTTTGTCCGATCAAGAATCAATTCCTCCTCATCAGTTAATAGTTCTCGATCTAACTTCAAAGCAGACTCGATCGAATCGATTAACTGCCTAGCCTCAACCTGAGATTCTTTTAATGATCGGATTTCCATATCTGATTCAGCATTTTNATGAGAAGACTCAAGAATNTCTTTGATAGCACCTGCATTTAGCCCAAAACTTGGCTTAACCTGTATTTCAGCTTTTTGNTGNGTACTCAACTCTTCAGCGGTTACGCTTAGCAAACCGTCGGCGTCTATTTGGAATGTCACCCTAATCTTAGCGGCCCCCGCTACCATTTGGGGTATTCCTTTGAGATTAAACTTAGCAAGTGAGCGACAATCGCTGACTAATTCTCGCTCTCCCTGCACAACATGCACAGTCATCACGGACTGCCCGTCCTTGAAAGTTGTGAAATCTTGAGCTTTAGAAACAGGGATGGTGGTATTTCTTGGAATAATTTTCTCTACTAATTCTCCCATAGTTTCGATACCCAGAGACAAGNGGTTTACATCAAGCAATAAAAAGTTTTCGGTAGTATTGTTTCCTATCAACACCTCAGCTTGAATTCCCGCTCCGACTGCTACGACTGTATCAGGATCAATACTAGTCAGTGGCGGTCTGCCAAAATATTTTTCAACCTCCTCTCGCACGACGGGAGATCGAGTCGATCCGCCTACCAACACAACATTATGGATATCGTCGAGCGAAATTCCAGAATCACGCAACACACGGCGACAAGAATTAATGGTTTTTCTAATCAAAGGCTGACAAATTTTTGAAAATTCACAGCGATTTAATGTGCCGCGCCAATTTCTGAAGACTAAATCGATACAGTTGTCATCACTTAGCTTATGTTTAATAGAATTTGCATAGAGAATCAATTCCGAATATTGGTTAGCATTAAATGTCTCTTCAGAGAAACCGTTATCTATTATCCAGTCACAAATAGCGTGATCTATATCATCACCACCCAGAGCTGTATCTCCTCCTGTCGCAAGAACCTCAAAAACTCCTTTCCGTAGGCTAAGAACCGATACATCGAACGTACCACCACCTAAATCATAGACAACAACGTTCCCCTCTTCATTAGTATCAAGCCCATATGCCAACGCGGCGGCTGTTGGTTCATTAATTAATCTGAGCACATTAAGGTTAGCTAATTCTGCTGCTTGCTTGGTTTGCTGGCGCTGCGCATCATTAAAATATGCTGGCACGGTAATTACAGCACCTTCAATTTCTGAACCAAAACTTAGTTGTGCTCGGGAAGCGAGTTTAGCTAAAATCGCTGCGGAGATTTGGATGGGATCTTTAGCGCCCGCATCAGTTATGATTGCGGGTAGGCCTTCACCATGGTCTGAATCAAACTTGTAATGCTTAAATCGGTCAATTTCTTCTCCTTCTAATTTACTGCGCCCGAGAAGTCTCTTTACTGAGCTAATCGTATTTTCAGGATCTCTCTTAGCCTCTTCCTGAGCTGCTCTGCCTACGGATGACACTCCTTCCGAATCGTAGTGAACTACAGAAGGTAGCAAACCTTCTCCTACTTCATCCAATATAACTTCAACACTATCACCATAACCCGAGGTAATTAATGAATTAGTAGTGCCTAAATCAATTCCCACCGCAAGCTTGCGATTCTGTGCCTTTCTTGCTTCACCAGGTTCTGAAATTCTTAGGAGAGCCATAATTAGTTAATAACCAAGACGAAGCTCTTCACCCTCTTCGATCTCGGTCAGAAGCTTAAAAAGAAATTGCAATTCATGGAACGTTTGTTTTGCTGCAGATAAATCATCGCTTTTGATCTCTTCTTCAAAGTTTAACTGTTTTTTTTGTACTTTACCTTGAACAATACTCTTAAGTTCTTCTAATGCCTGCAGAGCAGTATCATCCTTAGGTAAATCACTAAGCGACTCCCGCAGATCCATTTGCTCAACCAGAACTTCCATACTCAAATCTCCTTGATCGACTCTTTCTACGTCTTTCCCCTTAATTGTCAGGACATAGGCTGCTCGTTTAAGTGGAGATTTTAGGGTTTCATAAGCATCATTTATATAGCTCGCTGCCACTTGGGCTGCCATCTTTTGTTCTTCTGATGCACTCGAATGTTTATCAGGGTGATAGTCCAACTGTAATTTGTGATATTCAATCATAAGCTTGTCAGCATCCAAATCGTATGATTCAGGCAAAGCGAAAAGCTGAAAATAATTCTTGTTATTTATCTGCACAATTAAGACTTTAGGACAACGAAAATTTTAAGTAGTCAACTCAGAGAGGAAACCTTAGACGCTGAAACTTTCACCACAACCGCACTCGCCTTTTGAGTTCGGATTTTTAAATTCGAATCCCTCATTAACTCCTTGTTTAACATAGTCCATCTGGGTTCCTTTTAAATATACAAGGCTTTTTGGATCAACCACAATATTAATACCTTGGTTTTCAAAAACTTCGTCTCCTTTTTCAAGTTTATCTACAAATTCTAAGACATAAGCCATTCCAGAGCACCCCGTAGTTTTCACCCCTACACGAATGCCAAGTCCTTGGCCTCTAGTTTTAAGCTGCTGAGCTATGTGTTCCGCAGCTGAATTTGTTACAGATATAGTCATACTTTTGTATATTACCCAGAATTTTTTTCTTCTCTTTTGGACTTTACATCCGCTATAGCTGCTTGGATTGCATCTTCCGCTAATACTGAGCAATGTATCTTGACAGGCGGCAATCCTAACTCATCAGCAATATCCTTATTTTTTATTTCTGTAGCTTGGTCTAAAGAGCGCCCCTTAACCCACTCAGTGAGCAGAGAGCTCGAAGCAATGGCGGACCCGCAACCATATGTCTTAAATTTTGCGTCCTCGATAACGCCTTCGTCATCTACCTTAATTTGAAGTCGCATAACGTCGCCGCACGCTGGCGCACCAACCATGCCAGTACCAACATTCACGTCATCATCATCCAATTTGCCGACGTTTCTTGGGTTTTCATAGTGATCTAACACTTTGTCTGAATAAGCCATGGTTTCCTCACAAGCCCTAAAAAGTTAATAAATTTCTATTGAATTTTAATCGCATTAATGTGCAGCCCACTTTACCTGNTCTAGATCTATACCATCTTTATACATATCCCAAAGCGGCGAAAGCTCACGAAGTTTTGCTACCGCTTCACGAATCTTCTCGATCGCGTAATCAATTTCTTCTTCTCTGGTGAATCGTCCAACGGTAATTCGCAGAGAACTGTGGGCTAGCTCGTCATTCAAACCTAAAGCTCGAAGCACATAAGAAGGNTCTAAGCTCGCGGATGTACATGCTGAACCTGAAGAAACGGCAAGGTCTCTTAAAGCCATCATCAAAGATTCGCCCTCTACAAAATTAAAGGAAATATTTAAATTTCCTGCGACTCTATGGTCAATATCTCCGTTTACATAAACTTCTTCCATATCTTTTAGACCTTCCAAGAGGCGGTTTCTGAGGGCGAGAACTCTCTGGTGTTCTTGATGCATCTCTTCCTTTGCAAGCCTATAGGCTTCTCCCATACCAACTAGTTGATGAGTTGGAAGCGTTCCAGAGCGCATTCCTCTTTCGTGCCCACCTCCATGCATCTGAGGTTCTATACGTACCCGAGGTTTTCGCCTAACATATAATGCACCGACCCCTTTTGGGCCATAAATTTTATGGGCCGTAAGCGACATCAAATCCACCTGCATAGATTCTAGATTTATTTCGAGCTTGCCAGGGCTTTGCGCTGCATCAACATGAAAAATTACGCCCTTCTCTCGCGTAATTTTACCAATCGATTCAATATCGTTAACGACTCCTATTTCGTTATTAACATGCATCAGTGTTACGAGTATGGTGTCAGATCTGATGGCATTCGCAACTAGTTCTGGCGATATAATTCCTTTGCTGTCAGGATCTAAGTAAGTTACTTCGTAACCCTCTCTCTCAAGTTGTCTGCAACTATCCAGTACCGCCTTATGTTCAATTTTTGAGGTGACTATGTGTTTACCTTTTTTTGCATAGAAATGTGCAACGCCTTTGATAGCCAAATTATCGGCTTCTGTAGCACCAGAGGTCCAAACTATTTCGCGCGGATCACAACCTAATAAATCTGCCACTTGCCTACGAGCAGTTTCCACTGCCTCCTCAGCCTTCCAACCAAGCGAATGCGAACGACTAGCGGGATTACCGTAATTTCCCTCTAAGGTAAGACACTCCATCATTTTCTCTGCGACACGGGGATCAACGGGAGTCGTCGAAGAATAATCCAAGTAAATAGGGAATTGCATGTTTTTCTCCACCTATGTTTCGTTAAAGAGTCGTGGCGGTTAATCTCAGCTCACCGACACTACCATTCATACGTACCTGCCTCTGATCCTGGTTTTCTGAAATTTTTTTAACTTCATTTTTTGTGACCAAATCAGCCAAACTTATACTCTGCAGGAATGAGTGAATTTGATCGCTTAAATCTTCCCATAAATGATGGGTCAGACAAATCTCACCACCCTGACAATCTCCTGCACCCCTGCATTTAGTTGTGTCAACAGACTCGTTTACGGCATCAATAATTTCAGCGACATAAATTGCCTCAGATTCCCTCTCAAGCTCATATCCGCCGCCCGGTCCACGCACACTANTCACCAATGAATTCTTGCGTAATTTAGCGAACAACTGCTCCAAATAAGACAATGAAATTGCTTGACGTTGGGATATATCCGCCAAGCTGACAGGGCCTTGGCCGTTATGAAGAGCTATGTCTAGCATAGCAGTAACTGCGTATCGCCCTTTTGTTGTTAACCTCATAACTTTCCAACATTTTCATGACCTTAAAGATCGTATTATCAAATACCTAAGTAATTTAGTCAAGTATAGTGCTTCACCCCCAACTCGACAATAAATAGTGAGAATGGGATTAGTTCGATAAGTATTGATGTGTTTTTTGCAGTTTAAGACTGCCTAATACAGATCGCTCGCTCTACTTGAGCTATTAGCGATGTATAATGAAAACAAAATAGTCAATGTAATTATCGGCTTAATACGTACTATAGGGTAAATGAAAAGATGGAGAGAAGGCCGCAGAATTTAACTCAACTATTTTCGCAACCAAAACCAGTACCTCTGACACTGAGTTTCAGTCTTCTATGAAAGCTGATTTACATTGCCATAGCTACTTTTCTGATGGAAAACATTCGCCTGATTTTCTCTCAAATCGCGCAGAAGCCAACAATATTTCTCATCTCGCAATTACTGATCATGATTTTGTCACGAATCCTAAAAGTTTTTCAGTACTAGATTCCACGGTTCAACTGATCAGCGGAGTTGAAATTTCTTGTGAATGGCGAAACCGAGAAATACATGTTGTAGGTATCGGCATAGACCCTGAAAATTCTTTTTTAGAAACAATGCTGCTGAAGCAACGTGCAAACAGAAAAATCCGTGTTGAAAGGATTCACAAACTTTTATTAAAAGACGGTATTGATGGTTTGATAGACTATTTGGATTCTCAGCATTGCATATCAGTAACAAGAAGCCACATAGCAGATTTTCTAGTTTTGTCGAGAATTACAAAAAATAGAAAGCTAGCTTTTAATCGTTTCCTAGGAAAAGGAGGACGCGCGTTTGTCCCCGCCACTTGGGTATCGATGGAAGAGGCTAACAATGCAATTTCTAACAGCGGGGGTATCTCCGTCTTAGCCCACCCTAGTCGATATGACTTGTCCAAATCCCAGCTAAATGACCTCATTGATGCATTCAAAAATACAGGAGGCGTCGCTCTCGAGGTTAGTTACGCCAACATCCACCCGAACATAAAGCAAATGCTCGAAGAGACTGCTTTAAAGAACAAATTGTTGGTCTCAGCGGGCTCTGACTTCCACGATGCCGCAGCTCACTGGACTGATATCGGTAAGTTCCCCGAAATCAGCATTCCGGCCAAAAAGTATGCTATATGGAAACACCCTAAATGGTACTTTTAGGAGACTCTTGGATTTAACGTATACATCAAATCGCCAGCACTAGTGTTGTTCTAAAGAGGAATTTCCATGACGACTTGCATCAGAAAATTACATGCTGTATTGACGAGCAAGCTCAAGCAACTCACTCGCACCGACGGTTCCATTTTGACATTTATCAAGATCTGATTTACTCAAAACATGAAACTTATCGGCATTTGCTCCAACACCCACCGACTCTTCCCCTATGCCCTTTAGTATGAAAGTTAGATATTCGTTCGCTGGCAGTGAATGAGAAAATGACGTAGAAATACATACCTGTTGAAATAGGCTTAACTCAAAGTCTAAAACTTCTCCTTGCCATGCTCTCAGGTAACTCTCTTCAGCTAATTCGGCTCGCCTTTCAAGCTGTTCAGCTTTTCCAACTGCCAACTCCTCGAGAGGCACGATATCTTCTATCAGCGCATTCAACCGCTCATTGAAATACGATTCAGATGTGGCCGAACCCTCTACCTTACGATCAAGTTCATTTGCTTCTCCCTCAAACCACGCCTGCATATCCTCTTCCAATTTCTTCAGGGCCGAAATACTCTGGTCCATACGTGCCTGAAGACCTTGTATTTCTGCTCTCAGGCCTTCGTAGTCTCCGTCTGTTACATTCCCCAATTCTCTAAGCAAACGCACTGAATCTGCAGCCTTTTGAACAGCTCTGCTGAAGGTTAGAGTAGAGTCTATTGTGTCTATTCTATTTAGCAGTCCTTGATAAAAAGAATTGTTTTCATCGTTGCTTTCCCGAATTAAGCGGTCTGGTGAATTTTGGAGTAAGAACCCTTCGAAGGGGTTTTCAACTTGTAACGTACGCATTGTGGATTGCAATGTAGTCAGCCGCAAACGATTTCTCTCATTCGCTAAGGGTGTTCTTATCTCTATCAAGATCCCTTGTCCAAACAAGTAAACCGAATTAACCGTTCCACGATTCATTCCGAAAAGAGCAGAACCATCCCGGAACCCCAACTGCTCTTCCAATCCCACTGAAAATGAATTAAGTTCCTCTTTAATCTCTAACAGGTCGATTTCTTGAGCAAGTGAACTCATCGCAAATAAAACGATAGAAAAACGCGATAAACTCATCAGCAATCTAGTAATAAACACCAATCAGAATCCTTGCTCTTGATAACTAACAAATTGAGCAAGCTGCCTTAGTGACCTTAGAGTTTCATAATCGCTATCCATCAGCTGCTGATAACCAATTCGCATATCCTCAAGGTCTCTCAGTCTTTGCTCTTCAAACAAGTTGTAAATACGCTCCAAACTCGTCAGTGTGTCTTGCTGATTTTGGTATATGACAGCCTGAAGTAATTCCATATTTTGCGAATCCTGCCTAACCTCAAGTTCACGAATTGCGCCTTCCAACTCAGCTGCCTGCATTTCATCTAAAATCTGAAGTTCGTTTTCAAGATAAAATGTACTTACCGCCGAAGGCCCAAAGGAGACCGTAAATCCATCCTGGTCCGAGCTCAGCTGGATATTGAATAAAAATAGTAGAAGCATTAATAAAGAAGCAGTCGTTGGCATCAGCTGCCAACGAATTTTTTCCCAAAAGGTTAAGTGCTGATCAGTCTTTCCATATTCTCTTCGAAATAACTCACTACCTCGATCCCAATGAGGTACTTTTTGTTGTTGCCACCCCTCAAGAACTTTCTTTGCACCAAGGATGTCGCTTAATTCTGCGCGACAATATTCGCAAGCAGCAACGTGTGCCTCTATCTTTTCTTTGGTTATCATTGATAACTCATCAGAGAAATACTCTTTTAATAGATGCTGTGTTCTAGGACAAGACATTTTTCTCCTCCAAAATGGTTTTTAGCTTTTTCAGTGCCGAGTAAAATCGAGTCTTTACCGTATTCACTGAAACCTCTTGAATGCTTGCAATATCCTCAAAAGTTTGCGATTGAAAAATCTTAAGTTCAACGATTAATCTCTGATGCATCGGCAACTGTGAGAGAATAGACAGAATGGCTTTGTTGTTTTCGTATTCACTAAAGACCTCCTCTGCCTCTAAACTTGAATGACCTGGAAAGTTATCAAGCAAGTCTCCCTCATGATCGCCCGATTGAGAAACAAATGGCATCAAACGTTTACGTCTTTTCATATCTATTGCTTTGTTATGGGCAATTCTAAAAATCCAACTACTGAACTTCGCATCTCCCCGAAACCGATGAAGATTTCTATACACACCTAGAAATACTTCTTGCATCAAATCCATAGCATCGGACCTACTTCCTGTTAAACGAAGTCCTTGGTTGTAAATTCTGTCTTCGTAACGACGAACTAATTTTTCCCACGCATGCGCAGATCCTTTTAAAGCGGCATCAACTAGAGCAGTATCTTCATCGATCAGATGCATGATGTCTCATCACCTAAGCAACCGGCTTTCGCAAAAAAAAGAATGCACCATTGTTTGGTTAGTCGCACGGCAGAAGAGAAAAGTTTGAATCGAGTCATGTTTATGTTGGCCTAATCCATATAATCTTGAACAATCGACATTTGCTTAAAGAAATTCACTAAGCTGCTAGTCTTTGCTTACTCAATAATTGGCTCGTGGCACCCATAAATGCGTTAATCGAAGAAGTTACAATATCCTTACTGATCGCAACACCACTGTACCTCAGATCTTCATACCTTATCTGGATGTATGTGACAGCCTCTGCATCAGCACCCTGCCCAAGCGCATGCTCTCCATACTCCATGATTTCTACATCGATATTAATAGAATTTTTTAGGGCCTCAACCAGGGCATCTAGAATCCCATCTCCCTGCCCACTGATGGGAATTTCTTTGCCAAAATAGTCTATCTGTGCAGTAAAAAACTCCCTTCCCTCCTGTTTTTCAAACTTAAAATTTTCCAAACTTATAACCTTCTTGCTTTCTAGATAATGCTTATTAAATAGATCCCAAATTTGGTCTGGGTTTATTTCACCCCCCGAGTCCTCGGTCTTTTGCTGTACAACTCGACTGAATTCTATTTGAAGCCAGCGCGGCAATTGAAAACCGAATTTATTAGCAAGAACATATGCCACCCCTCCTTTACCTGACTGACTATTGACTCGAATGACATCTTGATATGTACGACCTATGTCTCTAGGATCTATTGGCAAGTATGCAATTTCCCATGGGGATCCTTCTTCATAAGTATCCAAGCACTTCTTTATTGCGTCTTGGTGTGAGCCTGAAAAAGCTGTGAACACTAAATCGCCTGAGTAAGCTTGGCGTGGGTGAACGTCTATTTGAGTACATTCCCTTACTACCGAAACAATGCGATCCATGTCATGTAGATCCAGTTCTGGNTCGATACCCTGACTGTAAAGGTTCATCGCCATGACCACAATATCCATATTACCCGTCCTTTCACCATTACCTAGAAGAGTGCCCTCGACCCTTTGCGCGCCCCCCATAACAGCAAGCTCTGCGGCCCCAACAGCGCAACTCCGATCATTGTGAGTATGCAAACTCACAATAACAGAATCTCTGTTCTTAATATTTCGACAAAATAANTCAACCTGGTCTGCATAAATGTTTGGNGTTGCCATTTCAACCGTCGATGGTAGATTAACAATTGAAGGATTTTCTGGCGTGGGTTTCCAAATATCGTTGACTGAATCGCATACTTCAACTGCNAAATCTACCTCAGTTCCAGTGAAACTCTCTGGCGAGTATTGGAATATCCATTCCGTCTCNGACTGAAGATCAGCACAACGTTTTACCTCTTTTGCACCTTCGACCGCTATTTCGATAATCCCATTCTTGTCGGTTTTAAATACCTTTTCGCGTTGTACTATCGAAGTCGAATTATAGAGATGAAGAATAGCCTTACGCGCCCCTTTCAAAGATTCAAATGTTCGCTGTATTAATTCTGGTCGAGCCTGGGTAAGTACCTGGATGGTCACATCTTCTGGGATCTTATTCTCTTCAATTAAGCTTCTTACGAAATCAAAATCAGGTTGTGATGCCGCAGGGAAGCCAACCTCTATTTCCTTAAAACCTACTTCGATCAAAAGGTCAAACATCCTCTTTTTTTGTGTAACCGACATCGGTTCTATTAATGCTTGATTTCCGTCTCGCAAGTCAACACTGCACCAAATAGGCGCTTTTTTTATAACTTGATCTGGCCAAGTCCTGTTATTTATATCTATCTGCGGGAAAGGTTTATACTTTCTGCTATCAAATCTGTTATCACTCATAGAAAGACTCTTTTATCTTAACCAATTCATAAAATCTCTAGGCCGAATAGGAATTCAACTCTCGTCTCGTTTTTCGAGATGAAGCCCCAATACTAAAAAGAATACTATAATCAATGATTAATGCATTTACTACCTATAAATACCAGTAATTGTTCTAAAACGTAGCATTATTAATCAAAATATTGTAATTTGTTAGAATTAAAATCTTAATTAATCTCATAGACAAGAAAATGGTAGACGATCATGAATTTAGATAGGCAAGACAAGCGAATTTTGTCCGAACTTCAACACGACGGCTCCACAACTAATTTAGAGCTGTCAGAGAAAATCGGTTTATCTCCCTCGCCTTGTGCTCGCAGGGTAAAGCAACTTGAAGAGGCTGGCTTTATTGATAGGAAAGTAACTCTACTCAACGCAAGTGAGCTCGGCCTGAAGCTTACGGCTTTGATTCAAATCAGTATGGACAAACACACACCAGATCGTTTTGAACTTTTTGAAAAAGAGGTATCGCAATATCCCGAGGTCATGGAATGCTTGCTAATTACAGGACAATCTGCGGATTACCAGCTAAAAGTAATCGTAACGGATATGGAAACATACCAAGAGTTTTTGTTAAACAAAATAACGCGTATAAAGGGCGTAAGTGATGTCCACTCTAGTTTCATACTCCGCCAAGTAGTTAATTCGACCGAACTCCCCTTGAATCATTTAAAATTCTAGACATAATTTATTCTAGGCATACTACTTAAAGAAATGCTTCACTTTATCCTTATAAGATCGACTCATTTTTAGAGAAGATCCGCAGCTTAAAGTCAAATAATACTCGCCATTAATATGAGAAGAAACCTTCATAACTCTCTCTAAATTAACAATTGTGGATCTATGCACACGTTGAAAGATTGAAGGATTCAGAGTAGCCTCTAACTCCCTCATTGTAGTTCTCATAATATGCGTCTCATTTTCTACATGAACGCACATATAATCTCCGGCAGCATCGATCCAATCTATGTCGCGAGCAGGCACAAAAGTCGTGCTAGATCCGTCTTTTATCGCAAGTCTATCCGAATAGCCCGCAGATTCTGAATTGTTAATCAATTCTCCAACTGCCGAATATGATTTACCTGTTAAACTTACAGCAAGCTCTAAGAGCTTTTGCTTCTCTTGAGATACAGACAGCCCTTGTTTAAGACGCACTGCTCTTGAAATCGCCTCGGCCAAGCGGTCGACCTCGACTGGTTTAAGCAAATAATCGATTGCATGCACCTTAAATGCCTCAACAGCGAAAGTGTCAAAAGCGGTAACAAAAATTATCATTGGCATTAAATCAGCCTGAATTTCACTTAGCAGCTCTAGCCCAGTCATCCCAGGCATCTGAATATCAAGGAACACAAGGTCGGGCTCATGAGCAGAAACTGCCTTGAGCGCTTCACGCGCATTACGTGCCTCTTCCACCACTTCTACATTACTAAAAGCCTCGAGACGCATTGCGAGTCCCTTTCGAGCCAAATCCTCGTCATCAACAATAACTGCTTTTAATCTATCTTGATTATCTGCTTTCATTTGGGATTTTCACCTTCACCGATAAACCTCTCGGGACGACATTACCAAAGATTAATTCATAATTATTGCCATAAAGTTCACGCAATCGATTTCTAATATTACTAATTCCCACACCAGAGGGGACAAAATCGTCAGAAGACTGTTCTTCGATGCCTAATATACCCGGACCGTCATCAATAACCTCGAGAACAAGTGAATCTTGATCTTTAACAGCATTAATTCTCAGGGTACCACCCTTCTCGTTTTTGGAAATCCCATGCTTTATTGAGTTCTCTATGATTGGCTGCAGCAACATCGTTGGAACCAAAGATTCGCGAACACTATCCTCAACATAAAAGATTAGCTTTAATCTCTCTGAGAATCTTACTTTCTCGATATCTAAATAAAGTTGAGAAGTTTCAATCTCGTGAGCGAGACTGACTCGGTCAAAGGGCGAGTGATCCAATGAGTAGCGTAAGAATTTGCTCAATTTAGTGAGCATCTCATTCGCTGGATCGACCGCTTTTGTGAGAACCAGAGTAGAAATCGCGTTTAACGTATTAAACAAGAAATGCGGATTTAACTGATACCTAAGCATTAAGAGTTGCGCCTCATTAGCCAGGGCCTCAGACCTTAGTCCTTTCTCTTTTTCAATTTGGAATAATTGATTGTACTTAAAAATAAAGTAAGAACCGCTCCACAATAAAATTAAGGGCAAACAGAAAATGAAAAAATCTCCGAATAACACTCGCTCATCGATAGTTTCTTTATCCAAGAATATCGACGCCAGAGAATTTTGAGCGACCCACCAAAGATAAGCAGTAACGAGAGAGCCAAGCCAGGCCAACAGGGAGCGAACTATAAACCCCCTGTCCCACACAAAACGATAAATATGCCTTAGACCCCAGGTTAGTGCGCCAGCAATTATCGAACTCATCGCATAAACTAAGGCGAGAGCAAACCAGAACCCATCAGTAGGCGGGTTAAACAAGAGGCTCAGAATACTAAGAACCACAACCAAAGCCGACCAGCCAAGCGACTGGAACAGCCAGAATTGGTTATGCCGTATTCTAGCGAGCGAAGCGAGGCGCATAATTAGCTTGCCTATAAGAACCAAATGATAAGATTTTTGCTACGTTACTCCCAAATTCAAAGCACTTCGGCAGAGCTTCAAATTTCTGGTCCACTCACGGAAGGAGACTCGCTATTGCGTCTCTTTCATCTCTTAGTTCTTGCTCAGTGCTCAACATTAGCTCTCTGCTGAACTCATTTATTTGCAAGCCCTGCAAAATTTCGTAATTTCCACCATCGCAAATAACTGGGTATGAATATATTAGCCCTTCCTCGATACCATAACTGCCATCACTGTGAATCCCCATACTTACTATATGACCACTTGTGCCAAGAGCCCAGTCTCGCATGTGCTCAATAGCAGCGTTAGCTGCCGAGGCAGCACTTGATAACCCCCGAGCCTTAATAATTGCAGCACCGCGTTGCTGGACGGTCGGTATAAAATCCTTAGAGATCCAATCGGTATCCACTAAATCCAGAGCACCCACTCCGTCAACTGAGCAGTGGTGAATATCAGGGTACTGTGTCGCAGAATGATTACCCCAAATGATCATACCTTCAACATCAGTGCTATGTTTACCGGTTTTGCTCGCTAGCTGAGCAATGGCGCGATTGTGATCTAATCTTGTCATAGCAGTAAATTGCCCCGGCTTGAGTCGAGGCGCATTCCTGTATGCAATCAGGGCATTGGTGTTGGCTGGATTCCCTACTACCAGAACTTTTACATTCTCACTGGCAACCTCTCCAATAGCAGCGCCTTGAACCGAGAATATTTGCGCATTAGCTTCTAATAAATCTTTTCTCTCCATACCCGGCCCACGTGGTCGCGCACCAACGAGCAAGCAATAGTCGGCTTCCTTAAAAGCAATCTTGGGGTCATCGGATTGAGTTATGCCTTGCACTAAAGGAAACGCACAATCCTCTATCTCCATCACAGTGCCTTTCAATGCTTCTAAAGCGGGAGTAATTTCCAGCAACTGAAGTATTACGGGTTGGTCAAGGCCCAGCATCTCACCAGCGGCTATTCGGAATAATAATGAGTAACTAATTTGGCCCGCAGCCCCAGTGACCGCGACTCTTACAGGTGGTTTCATCGGTTAAAAGTCCTTATATTTATAACTAACAAGTAAATTTTATGGTCAAATCATAGCAGATTCTTACAACTAATGAGATATACAGAATTTATTTATCCAAACAAAATAAAAATTTAATAAATAAACATTGCATCACCATAACTGAAAAATC
>PAWK01000036.1 GCA_002714195.1 Gammaproteobacteria bacterium
ATGTTTAACGTGTAGAATATTTTGTAAATGCTCCACCCGCCCAACTCAAGGAATTAGGACCCTCGGCTGCATAAACATTTCCACCGGAATCAACCGCAACACCTTCACCTGCAGTACCTTGATAAACACGATCAGGTCGTTCAAAAGGAGGTATAAACCCAGTGATTTCATCCTTGTCAATATGGCCAATTCGAACTCCATTTCTCCAACCAACATGATTGGTAGGGCTCGACTCAGAGTCAATAGCATAGACTAAATCGTTATCTGTTATGAAAATGCCGCTAATCCGACCGTAGGCATATCGAGACTCCAAGTAGTTGCCATCTTGATCAAATATTTCCAGCCGATGATTACCCCTATCCGCCACCCATAAGCGACCTTTTGAATCGAATTCCATGGCATGAGGCGTCCTAAATTCACCGTGACGGACACCTATTTCACCCCACTCCTTTATAAACTCACCTTCTGGCGTGAACTTCATAATTCTCGCAGTGTCGCCTGCACCTCGCCCTTCATCCATAGCCTGATTACTAGTCATTCCTTGACCATTATGACCATCTGAAATATATATGCTTCCGTCAGGACCTACAATTACGTCGTTAGGTTGATTGAAATACCCCAGATTTGAACCAGCTTGGCCCGGTGTACCTAAACTCATCAAGAGCTCGCCCGAGGGGCTGAACTTATGCACTTGGTGGCCCTTGGTTCCATCCGCATTCGCAGCGAAATCCGTGACCCATACATTACCCTGGAAATCTACATGAATACCGTGTGGCGTCTGCATAAGCCCACCACCAAAATTAGCAAGTACCTCCCCAGTCTCTTTATGAAACTTAAATATTGGATCTACTGGATTGGTATCGCAGTTAATAGGAGTTCCACCGCCGAATGAACTCGCCCCACAGCGCTCGTAGGCCCAGACGTGACCATCGAGGGGGTCAATATCTACCCCAGCCGTCGAACCCCAATTTCGGCCTGATGGCAGATCGCCCCAGGCTTGAGTAACGACGGGGTTTGGATTTGGTATACCTTCACCTGAAATATGATTCCCGAATTGAGCTGAAGCAATGCCCGAGGCGAGCATCAAAACGTTTACTAACATTATTCTTTTGCAATTAAACATCCCATCTCTCCCTAATAATCTAACTAGTGTTCCTAGCATAATTCGGCTATTACAAAAAAGACAGTCGTTTGTAACCAATGTTGGTGTTTTTAATCCTCGAATTAGGGCAAAATCTGCTCAATCGAGGGAGCCTTAAAACTTAGAATGCCAAGAATTACGAAAAAGGAACTACAAGAGTTTTTCGACGATAAATTCCCGCAAATGGATTTTATTCTCGAGGAATTCGACGAAAAATCGATAACAGTTAAACAAAATATCTCCGAACTTAATCTGAGACCAGGGGGCACGATTTCTGGACCCACAATGATGGCTCTCGCCGACTTCGCAATTTACGCTGCCATCCTGCGCGAGGTCGGCCTAGTCGAACTCGCTGTGACGACCAGTTTTAACATCAACTTTCTCAAAAAGCCTGAAGCCACCAGGGACATTTTTGCCAAATGCAAATTACTTAAATGCGGTAAAACCCTCGCTATTGGCGAAGTCTCTATTTTTTCTGAAGGAATCGAGGCCCCGGTCGCTCATGCAGTCGGGACTTACTCGATTCCTCGGAATCTAACTTCTTAGTAAGGCAGCAGGTAAAGCAATATCGCTATAAATGGCACTAGCAGTATCATCGTTGTAATCGCATATCCAAACATATCCCGAGCACGCAAACCTGAAATAGCCAGCAGTGGTATCGCCCAAAACGGATTTAATAGATTGGTGTGCGCATCACCTACCGCATACGCATCTATAATCTGACCGTACGGTATTCCAAGTTCAGATCCAACCACCATCATTGGACCACCAATTATTGCCCATTCCCCGCCAGCAGACGGAACAAAAAGGTTAAGAACTCCTCCAGTTATCCAAGCAATCACTGGAAAATTCTCAGCAGTAGCCACAGACAACAGGGATTCCGTCATGCTGTCAACAAGGCCTGTTCCTGTCATAATCCCGATAATACCTGCGTAAAATGGGAACAACAGAATTACGCCAGAACTGCCCAAAACAGCGTCGTAGAATTCCTTCTGATATTTTGTGGGACTCAGATATAGAACCATACCAATCATAAAAAACCCAAAATTCAGCACATTCAGATCCAAGGCACCCAGTCCCTCTGTTAAGAATACGCTGATAAATAACAAAAGACCGGTGATAGCAATTATTCCACCCAGCACNAGACTATTATCAATGCGATCAGCCAGGGTACTATTCTCAGGTTTTGATCCTTCGTCGGTTGCATTCGTGTCTTGTTCCGAACTCAAGTCTACGTACCTGCTAATCTCTCTACAGTTTTCAGAGGGAGGGCAAAGTAGGTAAAGAATTAAGGAGCCATAAATCATGCTCAAAAGCGTCAGAGTCAGAGGATAAGGATGAAACACCCATTCAGTAGCTGGAATCACACGGTCAACAAAACCTAATTGCATCAGCGTATTGTTATCAGTGGCTTGGAGCAAACCAGCGGAACTAGACAAACCCCAACCCCAAGTTAGACTCATCCCCATGTACCCTGCCACCGCTAATAGCGGGTAATGAACTTTTATACCGGTAGATTCGGCATATTTACCCATCTCTCGGACTAAGATAGCTCCAAAAATTAATCCCAAACCCCAAGAAATCCAGCCAGTAAGCATAGAGGCAAGCCCCACCATCACTACTGCCTGTCGACCATTTTTGGGTAATTTCACCAAAAACAAAATGCCACGACGAACCCTAGGATGATAGGCAACAACGTTTGCAGTAACCAAAATCAGAACCATTTGCATCGAAAACTGCAACAGGTTCCAAAAACCCCCATACCATGATTGAGCAATTTCAACGGGCCCCGAACCTTCCGAGAAAAAAGCTGCTATAGCAGCCACATAGGTCAACAATATGGCAAAAAGAAAAGGGTTTGGCATCCATCTCTCAACCCGGTCAGCAATGGCCTCTCCCATTTTTTGGACAGGTGTCATCGCTGGCTCACTATTCACTGGCATCTCATTATCTGAATTACTCATGGGCAGTCTCGTCTTTAATAGTTTTTATTTATAAGTGCTCACTAATCAAAATTCAACTCGATTAATCAATTACTCCTGTTTGCTATCGATAATGTATCTCTCTTGGAATACCTTTGGCATTCTAACAGGTCTTCCCGTTTCAAGGTTAGTGCAAATAAAATCCATTTCGGCCCGTGCTAGTGTCTTTCCATTATCGCTGTTGATAATCTGAAATTTTCGCGAAGCTCGAAGCTTTTGGTCGGAAAAAATGATCCAATTCCCAATCGATAAATTATCGCCCTCATAGGCGGATGCGATGAATTCTGCTCTCAAGTCTCTGACCGCCATCCCTCTTGCCATTTTGACACAAGCTTCATCGTTTAAACCTACCGCAGCCGAATGGGCAAACATACAGTCTGTCATCCATGCAATGTAAAAATGATTTGAAACGTGACCATAGCCATCAATACGATCAGGTTCTACAATAACATTAATGGTAAACGGATTAGTCCTATCCCAATTCAGAATCATGTTAAACAAACTCGAAATGCTAGAGTATTTATCATTCTCTTAATTAGCCACCCACTTATTTAAAATTTTATGCCAACACAGAATATCGCGTTAACGCCAATTGGCAAAGTGAACAGCCCTTACAAGCAGAAATTTGTAATACCAAGGCAAGCAAACTTAGCAAGTTCTGCGACCGGTACAATTGAACTCGACAACGTATTCTCTGATATTGATTGTTTGAGGGCGATCGAGCAATTTAGTCATCTTTGGATAGTCTACCTTTTTCATCAAACAGCCACCCACGGCTGGACAAATACAGTCNAACCGCCGCGCCTTGGAGGCAAGAAAAAGGTAGGAGTTTTTTCAAGCAGNGCTCCTTTCAGGCCAAATCCCATAGGAATATCAGCGGTCAAATACATTGAACATTATAAGAAAAATGAAAGGCTGTATATTAAGATTGGTGGCTTAGACTTGTTGGATGGCACTCCAATTCTGGACATAAAACCCTACATCCCCTATGCTGATTCGATACCAGAGGCTGTTGGTGGATATGCCTCAAAGCGCCCTCAACCAAAGTTATTAGTCAAATTTTCAGAAAAAGCGGAAAGTGAACTTNAAGTACTCGAAGCTGAGCGAGAGAATCTTCGGTCCCTCATCCTCGAAGCATTCGCACTGGATCCCAGACCCGCATGGCGAGTAAAAACTTCTGACTCAAAACAGTANGGAGTAACTCTTTATGACATCAATATCAAATTCGAATTTGATATTGATGTCATCTTAATTACCGCACTGGACAAAACAGTTTAAAAGGTTTGAATTCTTGGCTTTGATATTGTTTCAGACCCTGTAAAATATTAATGAGGCTGCATTATTTATATAAGTTGGCGTATTTCAAAAACAAAGAGAAAGCATATGAACAAAATTACAGTAACAGCTCTGTATATATTATTTCTTCCCATCGCGACTTTCCTCTTTCTAGTCGATTTTTCTAGTGCGCAATCAACGTTAGATCGATACCAAAATGTCTCTCTCCAGGAACTCGCAAATCCTCCCAAAGAAGATTGGTTAATGTGGCGGAGAACATCAAATCATTGGGGCTACAGCCCTCTGGATCAGATCAACAAAGAAAATGTAGAGAACTTGCGTCTCGCATGGGCTTGGACAATGGAACCAGGTCTGCAAGAAACAACTCCTCTAGTCAGAAACGGCGTAATGTTTCTGCCTCAGGCATGCGATTTCATAGAAGCCGTGGATGCGAGGGATGGCACCTTGCTGTGGGAGTATCGTCGACCAGAAGTTGACCATATCGCTTCCCTTTCCTGTGCAAACCGAAACGGCACCCTGTACAAGGATCAGCTAATCATTGCCACTCGAGATGCGTTCTTGGTTTCACTAAACGCGCTTTCTGGAGAGGTCACCTGGGAGCGGCAGATCGGGGATTGGACTATTGGGCAGCACTACTCAGGAGGACCTCAAGTCCTTGACGGTAAAATAATAGCCGGCATGTCTGGCTGTTATTACATAAACACGGGTTGTTGGATAACTGCGCACGACCCAGACACAGGAGAAGAACTTTGGAGGACTAACACCGTCCCAAAAATAGGTGAGCCGGGTGGTGAAACTTGGGGCGATGTCCCCAACGAGCAAAGACGAGGCGGATCTGCTTGGATGCCGGCGAGCTATGACCCCGAACTTGACCTTATATTTCAAGGTATTGCCGTTCCTATACCCTGGGGATCTATTCAAAGGGATACAAGGGGCGGCGACGTTCTTTATACGAATTCAACAATCGCTATTAATGCTGATACCGGCGATATCGAATGGTATTTTCAGCATATTCCCGGCGGGAATTGGGATTTAGATCATCCATTTGAGAGAATAGTAGTCGAGTCAACCGTAACTCCATTGGAGGAGAATGTTTCTTGGATAAATCCGAACATTGACTCCTCAGAGAGCCGAAAATTAATTACTGGCATTCCTGGAAAACCCGGAATCATTTGGACAATGGATGCGAAAACAGGAGAGTTCCTTTGGGCCAAAGAAACAAACTTTCAAAACGTCATCGTCGGCGTGGACATTGAAAATCAGAAAGGAATCACTAACCCTCAGCTAGATATAACGGAAATTCGTCAAAGGAAAATGGTTTGTCCAAGCACAACAGGTGGCATCAACTGGAATTCGATTGCATACAGCCCTCAAACTAACGCGCTTTATGCACCCACAAACAACGTTTGCATGGACTATTACCTAAACCCGGTTAACCCAACAGTTGGTGGGTATCACAGCTCTGCAGTTTCCAGGAAAATATCTGTGCCCGACGGAGATGAACAACTTGGTATTTTTAGTGCGGTCGACGTTTCTTCNGGAGAAACACTTTGGGCATACAAACAACGAGCAGCAATTACCGGTTCTGTCCTAACTACCGGGGGTGGTCTGGCTTTCGTAACCGATGATGCAAGAACACTAAGAGCTTTCGATGTCGATGACGGCGAGATCCTTTGGGAGCAAATTCTCAATTCATCTGCTGGTGGTTTTCCCACCACTTATAGCGTTAATGGAATCCAATATATTGCTATCGCTGCCGGGGGCGGGGTAAGCCATCGTGCTCTGACTCCGGAAATCCAGCAAAGGCGCGGGGGCAACATGCTCTTTGTATTTAGACTGCCCTAAAAAAGAAGGCGACGACATGATCTACAGGTTGGGTGATTACGAAGTAAAAATCAACGGCACGGACTTCTTTGTTGCTGACAGCGCAAGCGTAATAGGCAAGGTTTGTTTACAGAACAATGCGAGCGTTTGGTTTGGAGCAGTCCTCAGAGGAGACAATGAGTGGATTACAATTGGAGAAGGAACGAATATTCAGGAGTGCGCTGTTCTGCACACTGACCCGGGATTTCCGTGCATATTAGGGAAAAATGTCACAGTTGGGCACCAAGCAATGCTTCACGGTTGTAAAGTCGGAGATAACTCTCTTATCGGGATTAATGCAGTTGTTCTAAACGGCGCCAAGATTGGCAAGAATTGTCTCATAGGAGCGAATGCACTGGTGACGGAGAACAAGACTATACCAGACGGATCCCTGGTTATGGGGTCTCCAGCAAAGCGGGTGAAAGAGTTAACAAATGAACAAATTCAGAAACTCAAGGAGAGCGCTGAACATTACGTAACAAGATTCAAGAGATTCAAGAAAGACCTTTCACCGGACCCTCGTTATCGCTAAATCTATCGGTCCCCGGTCTCTGCTTGCTCTCTTTCTCTCATTCGGGCTCCAATCAAAGTAGCTGACATTGCATAATTGCCCTCATGACAAGCATACTCATAAGGTATCTGATCAGTTTTAGGCCAGAATAGTTCTCCCGCGTAAGAATCTGTGTAATCAGAATCCTGTACTGTAAAACTGTATAGCAACCCCCCGTCACCAGATGGCGAGAACCGCTCAACGACCGTCCTCTCCGCATGTTGATGCGGTTGATCTAGAAAATTTACCGTTTCAACCACTAAAGTGTCTTCTTCCCATCTTCCGATAGAATCACCATCAAATGTCGCCAAAGCCCTTGGGTTATGTGAATCATCATTGATCCTAATTATCCTCGCCCAATGCATCCATTCAATGTAAATCATCATGTAATCATCAGTCTGAACAATCGTCTTCAAATTGTTATAGACCAATGGCCTTATAGGTATCGATGCTGAACCCTGATAGATGCAACGAACACCCAAGGTTTGATTTTCCGGGCCATCATAAGGTGTATCTCCAGTCTCAAGCCACCAAGCGCCATCTCGTTCTGGCCACGCGAATTTTGGCGCCGCCTCTGCTTTTGCCTGGCCTTCTGATGTGCGCGCCGGCATGCGCCCATTCTCCGGATACGTAAGAACCGAAGTCCGGTATTGGCCTTCTATAGTGAAACCGTCATTACCCCGATCAAACCAGAAATCGTTATAGGAGCCAATATTACCGCCAGCCTCAGGAGCTCCTCTGTCAGGGTCACTAGCTTCAGCGTCTCTCGCCCTTGTATTCATCTCCCTCTGCCGAAGTGCTTCGACTTCATCCTCTCCAAGGAAAAGCCGATCACCATATTCGGCTGGTCTTTGAAAAGGCGTTAGACTAGAGATGTCATAATTTCCATTGAAATCTGGTCTGCCCGAGGGCGTTCTAGCTATCTCGCTTTGTGCTAACGCACACACTGATGTAAAAATAAGTAACAAACAACTGAGCACACGGTTAGATGAGATATTCATTTTTCCTCCTAAGAAGAATCGTCACAGGGAAATTCGTTATTTATCCAGACTGACACCAAAGAAATATTTATCAGCGACGTTACAATTTTATTATTCGCATTTCCAGAAAAATAAACAATATAAGATGCCAATTTTGTTAGTTTTTAAATTATCTGTCACTAGCCTCTCGAATTAAGTAAACTGGCTTTTAGAAATAATTCATGTGATTGGAGTTAGAAATTATGATCGCTGTAAACAGGCTTAGCATTGAGGACGCTCGTCAGTTAATAGATGGGGCACGAACTGAAGCAGAACAAATCGGCGTCCCAATGTGTATAGCGGTTACNGATGATTCCGGGAACTTGATTGCTTTTGAAAGGATGAATGGAGGTAAAGCTCATAGTGTCCATGTCTCAATTGATAAAGCTTATACGGCAGGGTCAGCGCGAAAGGCAACACACGAGTACAACGCCGCCAACATTCCCGGAAATCTTGCTTTTGGAATTCATACGGAATCTGGCGGTCGAATCAGCACTGTAGGTGGAGGTCTCCCGGTGATTATTGATGGTCAGTGCCTAGGCGGTATCGGCTCGAGCTCGGGCTCTCCCAAGCAAGACATGCAGGTGTCACAGGCAGGCTTAGATCATTTCCTCAGCTCCCGAAAATAGACTCCTCAACTGGAGCATCTTAATAGTTCAGACAAAAAACTAGGTTGTCATCCATGGATCCTCTTTGGAACCCTAAAAATCCTGAAAAATCAGCCATAGCTGCATTTATCCAGGATGTAAATAAAGAATTCAAAACTCAATTTTCAAACTATCATGAATTATGGCGATGGTCCGTGGAGCATAACGAGGAGTTCTGGTCTTATTGGTGGAATTACGTAGGTCCGTTGGCGAGTAAACAACCTAAAATAGTATTAGCAAATAGAGGCTCCTTCGAGCAGAGNAGGTGGTTCCCAGATGCTGAGCTAAATTTTGCCGAAAATCTATTGCGATTTAGGGATACGNAAGAGGCAATCATTTTTCATGATGAAGACGGTAATCGCAGATCTCTTTCTTACATCGAGCTATATCGAATCACTGGAGCTGTCGCAGCTGAATTTAAAAANATGGGTATCAGCAAGGGTGATCGGGTAGCAGCAATCTTACCAAACCTACCAGAGACTATAATTGCTATGTTGGCAACTACTTGGCTCGGAGCTGTTTGGTCCAGNTGCTCGCCCGATTTTGGAACGGAAGGTATTTTAGAGCGCTTCGAACAGATTGAACCAAAACTGTTGATTGCATGTGATGGTTACAAATTTAAAGGGAGACTCTACTCAATTTTAGATAAGGTNAGTTCAATCCAAGACCAGCTGAATTGCAAAACCGTCGTGGTGAACTGGCAATCAAGCGCNAAACTTGCTTCTACTATCCCTTGGGAAGAANTAATTAAAGCTGAGGCTCCATTTCCAGAATTTGTCCAAGTGAGCTTCAATGATCCTGTCTATATTCTTTACTCTTCTGGAACAACTGGCAAACCAAAGTGCATCGTTCATGGAGTTGGAGGAACTCTTTTGCAGCACCTGAAGGAGCATCGCTTACATACTGATGTAACGCGTAACGATACTCTTTTTTATTTCACCACCTGTGGTTGGATGATGTGGAATTGGCTCGTTTCAGGACTGGCCTCAGGATGCACACTCCTGCTATTTGATGGAAANCCATTCTTTCCGAAAGAGGACAACTTGTTGCGGATAGTAGATGAAGAGGCGGTCACAATCTTTGGAACATCAGCAAANTATATCTCCGCGATCGAAAAANCTGGTTTANAGCCTAAATCAAAGTTCAAATTTAGTCAGTTAAAAACACTCCTTTCAACCGGATCACCGCTNCTACCCGAATCCTATGATTATGTATATAGTAAAGTTAAACAAGATGTCCAACTTTGCTCTATTTCTGGCGGCACAGATATAGTTTCCTGCTTCGCGCTAGGCTCGCCTGCTCTGCCCGTCCATAGAGGCGAAATTCAGTGNAGAGGTCTTGGAATGGCGGTTTCAGTCTGGGATACCGACGGCAAACCAATCGAAAACAGNGCGGGTGAATTAGTTTGCACAAATACCTTTCCTTCTAAGCCTATTTATTTCTGGAATGATGATAATGGNAAGAAGTTCCATGACGCATACTTCNATCAATTTGAGGGTGTTTGGTGCCATGGCGATTGGGCAACCTTAACTCCTAATGGGGGGNTGACGATTACCGGACGCAGTGACGCAGTGCTAAACCCAGGCGGGGTTAGGATAGGCACGGCAGAGATCTATCGNCAGGTAGAAAAAGTACCATCTGTTNTAGAATCGCTGGCAGTTGGACAATCCTTTTCAAACGACCTCCGAATAATACTTTTTGTTGTCCTACGAAAAAATAAAGAATTAAACAACAAGCTAGCAAATGAAATTCGTCAAATTTTACGAACCAACGCAAGCCCGAGGCATGTGCCAGCAAAAATTATACAAGTCAAAGATATTCCGCGCACTCGCAGCGGTAAAATTTCTGAAGTATCAGTGCGAAATATAATTCATAACCTTCCGATCGGTAACCTAGAGGCCATTGCGAACCCTGAAGCTTTCGACTATTTTAAGAATCTACCCGAATTACTCGACTAACGGCATACCTGCCCTGTTAGTAATCAAATACTTTTACTATTGCTGATTTTCCTTTGTCTCGAACCTGACCTCTAGATAACCCACCACACCTTCTACAGAGGTATACTGATGGGGCGTACCCATTGGAATAAAGATTAAGTCACCCACGGATACTCTTTGCGAGTATCCACCTTCAATGTTTGCGAAAACAACTCCGTTGCCCTCTGGCTTTACAGCGACACCCCCCGTTGTAAGCACGCCTGCTCCCTCAACAACATAGTGGATCTCAGCAGCATCTTCATGGACGATCGCTCCCGCGGGAGCCGTCCTTCTAATCATGTTAATCGCGTAGTCGCCACCAGAATTGATTCTTCCTACGCCAAAATTAGGTCTCTGAGATAAAGATACACCCAAATCCTTTCCTATCTCATTTGAGTCATAATACGCAGCAGGAGGCATCGCCTCCTCGGCCATAATTGCCATTCCCGCTCCACACAAAAAAATCAAAACCAATAAAAACTTCTTCATGAGTTACTCCTTTTCCCTAATCGAATAAGCTTCTATATATCAGCATAAAAAGGCAGAAAAAAAATGTCCATGCTTTTCGGCTTAAAGTTGTAAGTTCCTAAGAAAAACAGAATAATGAAGTAGTATTATAGATGATCCATAAAGACAGAGTGCTCAACTATGAAAATCATTACATTGCTAATTATTCTTTCTTCGATTTCAGCAACTCCCTTACTGGCGCAGGTTTCCGATTGGAAAGTATCCCGAACTATTGATGGTCAACCTGACCTTCAAGGGGTATGGGGAAACAACACCATTACTCCGGTAGAGAGACCTGAGAGGTTTGGAGAGCGGCAATATCTCACCGACGAAGAGCAAGTGCTTCTGGAGCGCCGAGTCAATGAAATCGCAGAGGAAGATGGTGATGCACTGTTTGGCGATGGCGTTTTTGAAGCAGCTTTATCTGGGGTTGTTGATTCTTATGACCCATCGACAGGAAACTATGATCAAGCTTGGCTGGTTGAAAGAGAAGTACACAATCGAACCTCGCAGATTGTGGATCCAATCAACGGTAAGTACCCACCCCTTGCTGGTGAGGCGAGCGGAGTAACCTTTAACCGCCCCCAGAGAGGAAACACCAATCCCGAATCGTGGCTAGATCTCACTGTAGATGACCGCTGTATTAGTTATGGAGCACCTTATTTGAACGCAGGTTACAACAGTTATTGGCAAATCATTCAGTCAGAAGACTACGTGGTAATCGTTCAAGAGATGATGCACGACGCAAGAGTAATTCCAATAGCAAATGATAACCCTCACATTAACGAGAAAATCAAACTTTGGCATGGGGACTCAAGAGGCTACTTCGATGGCGACACTTTGGTAATCGAGACTACAAATTTTTCAAATAAGAGTACGTTCGGGCATAATCGATCTAGAATCAATGTCGAGCGTTTTACTAGGCTTAGCGAACACCAGATGTTGTACTCGCTAACAGCCGACCAACCTGACACCTATCGAAGCCCATATACTAGGGAGTTTATTCTGGACCTTACGCCTGATCCGATTTTTGAATATGCATGTCATGAAGGAAATTACTCGATGTCCAACATACTTCGGGGGGCGCGAGAACAGGAGAGGAGAAGTTCAGACTAGGCGCTTCATTTATCCTGTTAATTACAAATTTTTCAGGACGATCCTGCATCCATGAACTCTACATGAATCTCAAGATCAATCTCATCCCCTACACCAAATGAAGTAAAGCGATCTAAGCCAAAATCAGATCGGTTAAATCGTGCACTCCCAGAAAAACCAACGGTATAACTTCTTGTGAGAAAATTTCGCCCACCACCATGAAANCTTACTTCAAGATTAACTGGAGCAGTATTNCCCAGAAGCGTCAGGTCACCCGCAAAGATAAAAGTGTCTTCATCAATTGCCTCTAAAAACCCGGTCGTCCTGTAAACCGCTTGAGGATGAACCNCNACATCAAACCAATTATCTCCCCTTAACTCTTCNTCAAANTCAGGAATATCTACGTCTAGCGAAGATGTATCGATAACAACCTCTAAACTTGCATTCTCAATATCCTCAGGATCAAAATCTAACGNNGCCTCAAAGTCATTAAAGCTCCCTAAAAAAGTAGAAAANCCCAAATGATTTAATTTCCAAATTAACGAGGCATGGTTTGGATCAAGCACATACTGCCCTGCCCTTACTTCAGTTACCTCGGTGGTTTGATCTGGCGTC
>PAWK01000037.1 GCA_002714195.1 Gammaproteobacteria bacterium
TTATTTCTAGCACCTGAAAATCCAGAGTTAAGATCTCTTACATGCAAAAGTTTTTCTTCTTTTGCTGCGCGCACTAAATCCAATCCCTGACTTCGCCCCCAGTAAGGTCTGCCCTCTCGCTCTTCCCAGACTGAAATACCTTCCGATAACCAACGCGGCATCCGATTATTAGTCATTTGCAAGGTAATCACATGCATAAACTCATGCCAAACGATCTCTTGCCAATTAGCAGCTAATGTATCCGGAGAAATTAGCGTTATGACCTTCCCGAAACAAATACCGACTAACGGACCAATATCCGGCAATCCGACGGAGCGCACTGCAAAGTCTGCCGTGTTCTCAAAAACCTCTATGAGAACTGGGCCTTCCGGCTCAAAACCGTACTTAGCAGTTAGCGTATTCCAACCCTCTTCCAATAAAGGTTCTAGGTAGGGCCACAATATGTCTGCGTCATTACTACTCATATACACTTTGAAATGTTCACTTTCGAGCGTTGAATAGGTTTCAAGTGTGTCGAAAACCTTGAGCATATTTGAGGTCATCACATTAAAGGGATCATTTTCAAAACCGATCTCTAAATTGGCCTTGCCCTCCTCTTCCTCTCCGAGTCGAATTAGATTACTACCTAACAGGGTATATCCTTGCCAGTATTCTGGGTCAGAAGCTATGGCGGCTCTGGCAAATTCAACAGCCTCAGAAAAAAGATAGTTGTTTCCAAACGTATCCGCGATATCTCCCAAAAATTTTGGATTGTCCGGGCTGAATGAATCAACTCTAACTTTAAGTTGCTCATATTCTTCTTGGCGCTGATTCAGGGCTGCTTGAGCGGCTAAAATACTCAGGCTTTTGAGGGATTGTGGATTTAGGTTGAGCGCTCGATCAAAATATTCTTGGGCCTCTTCTTCTCGATTGTTGATTAGTAACAATTGTCCATAAGTCTCGAGGGCCAATACAGAATTGGGGTTTATCGCAAGTGCTCGAGTTAAAGAACGCTCATCTCCACCAATTTTTGCCATTCCAACTAGCGCTGGCACGTGCCGGCTATTGATATCTAAGACTTCTTGATAGGAGCGTTGAGCATCATTAGCATTATATTTTTCAAGAAACAAATCACCCCAAAGGACTTGTGCTTCTAAATTATTAGGGTTTGCGCGAGTAGCCTCACTGAATAGACTATTGGCATCATGGAAGTTATCCAATAACCAACTAGCAAGCGCTACCATGGCAACATCTTCCGAAGCGAAAACCAAGCCATTGTTGTAGCGTTGAACCGCTAGATTCAGAACTTCCTCTGCTTCACTTTTTCTTCCTAGAAATTTTAAAAGGCTTCCGTGTTGAACAAGTGTTCTGACAGGAGGCTCTAGTTGACCATCTACAACGGCGGATAGAATCGCGAGCGCTTCTTCGGATTTTCCAATAGAGCGTTTTACCTCAGCCAATTGCGTACTCAACAGAGGAAAACTTACATAATCCTCGTCTTCAATCTCCTGTTCTACTAGGTTAGCAGCTTCGACGGAATTACCCATCATAAAGAGGGCTCGACTTGCACCAACTATCCCTTCATTGCGATCGAGCCCATCAGCCATCTGGAAGATGTCAGCCGCCGCCGCGTAGGAACCATTGAGCATGAGTTGTTCTCCTTCAAACAGAGGAGATTCACCGGGTCCTGACTGCAACTCTTGTGAGTAGACGGACGTACTTATAACCGGCCCAAGAACTAGACTGAACAATGCAAATTTTCTAAGGTTAACGCTGGGTTTATTCATTTGTTTGTCCATTAGTCAAATTTGTCTCAAACTGATCATTACTATCGCGGATTACTTTCTCAAATTGCCCAGTAGCAATCGCAAGTTCGACCAGTAGCGATTCCATTTCTTGCCAATAATCAGGCTCCAAGAAGTCTTGTTTACGTCCGCGTAAAATGAAAATATCTCGCTCCAACTCCTGCATGTGAAATTTTAATTCCCTTGCTTGCGAATTAAGTCCTGAAACCTCGTCTACCGCAGAGTCAATATAAGCTATCTCTGCAAGCCTGCCGTCAGCAGTATCGACGACTGGATTAAGCGAAAATAAAGCATCTCCATTATCGTCTAGTCCAGCATGCTCTGAAGCTAACCTACCTTGTTCTTCATACCACGCTTCCACGTTACTTTTCGCATACTCAAATGCCTCCAACATGGAAACCCGATTATTTTTATCCCTATCCCCATTCCGATTATCTAGCGCCTCAATAAAGTATCTGGAAAAGATCGGGTCATATCGTTCCGATGGTGATCTAGTAGAAGAAATAATAACCCTACCCTCTCCCGATAGAGAAGTCGAAAATCCATAACTTGCACTTGTGGTATTTACAATAACGATATCCTGGTCGTTAAATAGATCTAACATCCCCGCGAACTCGGAACCAGTAATGTCTGGTCCCACTATATTAAACTTTGCTTCCTCCTCAGCACCTGACCCATGCCCGATCAAATAAATAGTGATTTGGTCGCCAGTATTTGCTCTAGAAGCAAGCGCCGAAAGTTCTTCCTCGATTCCTTCTCGATCGCAAGCACCATCAATGCGCTCGCCCCCAAGCGACTCAGTCTTACCTTTATCATAGAGTAAGGTAATAGAGTCTGACGTATAGCCATAGTCTCTCGCTAAAATATCGTGAAGCGAAAAAGCCCACTGTCTGAATCGAGTTTGATTTACCTCACCAACAGTTGGACCCACCATGATCACCGCATATTTCCCAGTATCTGGACTATCAAGAAAATACTCAGTGGCTTCATCCAAGACCGGTGTTTGCGCGTTAACAATAGTTATAAAAATAAGTGAGGTCAAAACTAGCACCAACTTATTTGACGCTACACCGGACAATCTTGCTGGCACAAATCCTTCTATTTCTTTCTTTAATCTATGCATTAGGATAGTCCTTTCAATCTGCGTGAAGCCCAATCGACACTGAGTAGCGAAATCAGGAGCGCAAGTAGCCAAGGTTTATCCCAGAGATCAATCTGTACCTCTCTAGAATAAGCATTAGGAGTGAACTCAACACTTTCTGTCAATCCGTCCACTTCCGATAAGTTAAAATAGCTTCCACCACTCGCTCCGGCGATTCGTCCCAACAAACCAGCGTCCATCCCGGCATCATTAAATTCTCGTAAAGATGGTGTCACGACAAATGCAGCTCGCTTCTCGGAACTTTCCACTTCTGCATCTGCAGCGGCACTCGCAACATCTACGAGTAGGTTAAAGACCCCTTCCTCTTCAACTATAAAATTGGCCCGATAAACACCTTCTTCTTCAATATCCCATTCCATAGGCATATCCGTAACTTCATCATCTGGCGTTGTAGTCTGCATCCATAATGTAGCATCATTATCTGGCTCATATTGATCGTTAAGCGCTACCACTGTCACATTAACTTCATCTCCCACGTTATAGAACTCACGATCAAATTCTATGTTTATTCTTTCAGGAGATGAAGAAGTTAACCAACGAAGTATCTGGCGCCAAAGTATTTCATGTGATTGATCATCAGAGGGCAGCATCATTTGCCACCTCCAAGTACTAGCTGTATTGACAGACATACTTCTTCCACTTCCATAGCGTTGTTGAGCTATGATCGGCAGTAATTGATTTTGGTACTGCAGCACGGGATGTTCCATTAGAACCGTTGCTCCTGGCTTGATTCTTCCGGTCACAAATACGCCTTGAAGCTCTGGCAATAGCCTCCATAAATCAGCATTCTCATTATCCTCTCCAGATAGACGCAAAATAGGCGAGAACTCTCCATTACCAGTCAACCTCGGATAGAAAAGTTCGCCCGTAGGGTGGTCGCCACGTCTTATACCGCCGCGCAAATGCCCAGGGAGAAAATTTTCTTCGATTAAAGTCAAAGGAAGAATGTCAGCAACCGGTGTACCAATAAATTCTTCGTCAACCATGCCGCTCATCAAAAACCCGCCTCCACGTTCCGCAACAAAATCATCTATCATCTGTAGCTGATCAGTATTGAAGAAATTTTCCTCGATATCACCCAAAATTATTGCCTCATATCGATAGAGTTCTTCTTTAGTCGATGGAAAACCTCTACTTAACTCAGTCGCAGAATCAATACCCTGACGATAATATTTCTCTGGTCCCGTCTGTAGATACGTTGCTAAACGGAGTGATTTATCACTTTGAATTGCTCGCCTTATAAATTTGTATTCATTACGTGGATGCCCTTCAACATATAAGATATCAAGGGCCGCTTTCTCGCTATTATCAACAAGAAAGCTATAGTTATTATTCTGCTCAATGATTTCGCCAGGCTGGAATTCCACTTGCAAATCATAGACGATTAACTCGGGTCTTTCTGGACTAACTTCTAACTCATAACGACGCGTAGCTCCCGCAACTCCCAACGTTACTATTTCAGAAGCAACAACCTCCTCGCCGTCCCTCACAGAAATTTCTATTTCCTGTCCTTCATACCCCTGATGGGCAATCCCTGCTTGAACCGTGAAAACTGAACCCTCTAGAACAGTCTTTGCGCTGCTAACATCAACAATTCCTATATCCTGAGGGATAAATTCCTGACCAACCCCAACCGTGAATATGGGGATTTGTCGAGCACCCAAACCTTGGGCTGTTACCAATGGGTCTGTATCGCTGCTATTGTCAGCACCGTCACTAAAAAGAACCAAACCACCTAACCTCAAACCGCTAAGCTGATCATCTACATAATTGAGCGCTTGATCAATTGATGAGGCCGTCCCACCTTCAATCAAATCACCGGCCCCTGCGATACGCTGGGTCTCCTTATCAAATCGAAAAGTCCTGATCTGGAAAGATTCCGATAATTCTTCTATTAAACCTCCTTCAAACAATAAATCTTCAATCCCGGAAGCCCTTGTCTGCCCGCCATCTAAATCATCAATGGACATACTTTGAGAGTCATCGATTAATATACCCAGATAAGTCTCTTGTGGGGAAGTTTGTATTGTTGTGATCACTGGTCTGAGCAAGCAAAATAATATTAAGACGAGAACACTTCCCCGAGTAGCCACCAAAAACAATTTCCATGGTTGAGAAATAGGCCTCGTGGTCCTAAGGTAAGTTAGCCACACGGACAAAAATATTACAAAAACCAATACACCAAATAACCATGGACTAATACCGAGAGCAAAGCTAAAAGTGCCTTCTTCTAATGCATTAAAGATAGTAGGTTCTGTGTATTGCATCTTTACTGAGTTGGGCTCTCAGACTCCTGATTCTCTGACAATACACGGTAGTACTCTTGAACCAGCTCGCGATATTCGTCGGGTATATCTTCTTCAGTGACTGCGTACAGCTTTTTATTAATCGCATCGAGTTCAGCTTGTGCTCGCAAAGCTCCCTCAAGTTCAATAATNGGCTGCAGTAACTCACGAAATAGCTCGGGCTGATTAAGAAAATCTTCTATACCTTGCTGAGTTAAGATTTGCCGAATTGAGCGGGCATTTCCCCAGGGTAAATTACTGCCGTCTGTCGTTACTCGACCTCCAAGTCCTGAGCGCTCTTGGGCTCCTGTCCTAGCACCACCTATTTGCTGACGGCCTTCCGAACTAGCTTGAGCGTTCGATCCCTGTTGCTGCTGACCTGCTTGACGACCTCCAGGCTGCTGACCACCAGATTGCTGTTGTTGCAATTGCTGTTGAAGGTTCTGGGCGAGCTGTTGGGAATTTTGTAACTGCTGTCGCATTTCCCGAATTGAGGGCACACCATCTCCATCCTGCTGCTCTCCATAGGTTAGAGCTTGCTGCTGCAAACTTTCGATCTGCTCCCTTAGGTTTTCTGCGTTCTGCGCCGCCTGAGCGATCTGATCTGAGGGTGAGTTATTATTTGTGGGGTTCAAAGCCGCCAGTGATTGGGCAAATTCGTCAATTTGACCCTCAAGTTCTTGTTCTATATCTACGGATAGATTAACCATACCGTTTCGGAGAACACGGTTGCTTGTCTGCATTTCTTCCCTAATCGGCCTCAAATCTCTTGAAGCTTGCTGTGCTTGAGACATCAATCTCTGGTCCTCACTGCTACCTCGGGCAATTATCGCTCGTAACATATCCTCAATTTCTTCTAGATCACGTTGTTGCTGTTGCTGCATTTCAACAAGTTCTTGTAGGTCATCAGAATTTCTAACAGATTGTCGAGTTTGCCCTAAGCCCTGCTGTCGAGTTGCACTATCCAAAGCATCTTGCAATTGCCTTTGTTGTTGAAGTAACTGCTGTCCACGCTGGCCTAGATTCTGAGCCAACTGATTGACAGAGCGATCGCTCTCTTGACTCATTTCTCGTTGACTTTCTCTGAGATTTTCGAGCGCCTTTTGGCTGCGCGCTGCTGCTATCGACGCAGATTCGCTTTCGGCTGCCTCTTGCATCTGTTGAGCGGCTCTCTCGAGGGGTGATTGAGATTGCTGTTGTTGTCCTCCACTAGCATTTGTTCCGCCGCTTGATGACGATTGTGCTTGAGATTGCTGACCCGACTGCTGTTGTGACTGTGAGCCTTGTTGGGAAGACATTTGCCTTGCTAATTGAGCCACTTCTTGACTAAGTTGCTCTTGCTGTCTCATCAACCTCTCTAATTCACGACGACGCTGTTCCTCTGTCATCTGATCTTCGCGACGAGCAAGATTTCTCTGAGCCCTAGTTAACCCTTCTTGGCGACGAGATAATTCCTCAAGTTTATTAGCTTCCTCCTGTTGTTGCGGAGAGCCTCCTCCACTATTTGGCGTCTCATAGCGATTTTCCAACTGCCCCATTTCCATTTCAAATAGCTCTCGTAAATCTTCTCTTTCCTGACGTGCGCCGCCACCTCCGCCGCCGCCTCCACCTTGCTGCATACTTATGTCCGTTCGATTTATGCTAGCTTCGGCTTTCAAAATATGTTGCAACGCTAACTGCTCAGGTTTTAAAGCGCTCGTGACTTGATCAAGATCAAGTTCGCTCGCAGCTAAATTCATTTGGTCGATCGCTAAAGATAGATTTTCAACCGCGGAGTCGTATGTATCGTCTGAGAAGTTGAGTCGCTCTGCCAACCGATCTATCGACATGCGAGCTCTCTCTGTTGCCTCTTTTTGAGACTCTGCAATTATCTCAGCATCTGAACTGAACTCTTCCTGTGATACCTGACTCTGTCTATTCCTTAATTTCCAAGTGGCTGCAATAATATCCTTCTGAATGGTGACCAAAGCACTACTATCTCCACCCCCTTGACCGCCACCGCCTCCTTGACCTCCACCGCCTCCGGAGTTNCTTCTGAACTCTTGATCAGTTGGTATGACTTGCAGAAAATAAATATCTGAAATGATCTCCACCGGACCGTCAATTCCATTATTATCCGCCAAAGTAAGGAAATAGCTTACGAAATCACCAGGCTCAACTCCAAGATCCTCCAGATAAATCAGCTCGCTTCCTGAAACACTCCGTTGATTCGGCTCTCTCAAGAAATTTACCTGACTTTCTTCGGCACCTACCACACTGTAATTCAGATCAAACTTTGAAAGACCATAATCGTCAGATGCATCTATCTCTAAAACGACTTCTTCCAACGGCATCACATCCTCATCCTTCCCAGGGCGAATTAAAGCCAACTCTGGAGGATTGTCTTCGATGGAGCGAATAAAATAGTCAAGGGGCTGCGGACTTTCCAAGCCTGCCAAATCTATGGCACTAATTCTGTAAATTCCGTCCTGGTTCACTGTAAATCGGGTCGTACCTGTATTGCCATCTATCGCCAAAGAAGTATCTCTGTAAGGTGGGAGCACCTCAATCTCTTCGTCGTCTGGAATAGATTCTTCAAACTCTATATTTGCCCGAGCAATAGTCTTGTTAAAAGTAACTCTCAGATCAATAACAGTCCCTTCTGGGACTAATATGTCACCACTATTCTCCTCAGAAATATCTTCGATACCGGTATAATCTGGATAATCTATAGCTACATCAATTTGCTCGATTTTAGGCAGGTCAAACAAATCAATACGGTATTGAGGCGAACTCTGCTCACCTCTTTCTTCAAAGGTCACGTAATAAGTAGTGTCTTCCTCTAAAGACGGAACAAAGTAACTGTAACTCGCACTATCACTTCCACTGCCGTCCTGTCTCATGGAGAAGTCTTGCCAATTAACATTATCATCTTGTAACCGGAGGACTATGGAATCGGGAGCAGCGTTCGTGACCCTTGCTACAATGGTAACGCTATCCCCTCGCTGAATTTCTAAATCGCCAGGCTCGACGCTAATTTCGATTTCAGGGGGGACTAATTCAACGACAAGCGGCTCGTCAATCGAAAACGGCCATGCTAAGCGACTTACAGAATCAAATAGCGAATCATAGGTTACAAATACACTAACCACTGATATCAAAACTAAAGAGGCGAAGGCAAAAGACATCCAGCTTGTCCGGGCTGGAGTAACCGTTTCGACCTCCCGTTGCTGCGCCTNCACATGCANTTGCGCATCAACCCAAAGCTGTTGAATAAACTGCTGAGATACTCCAGCTTTCCCTTTGATCAAATCTTCTTCGGTGAATTCCAATGAAGTAAGAAGACGTTGCTCCAAATCAGGGATGTGGTCCTCAACATAATGAGCCAACCGCAGATCATCAGTATGTCGTCGCTTAAAAGTTCTAAAAAAATAAAAAGCTATTAACGAAAAAGCGACAACACTGACGATAAAAAGAAAAATTGTCCCGGATTTATTTAGGTCAAGCCACAGAGACATGCCGGTGGCTAGGAGCACAAAAAGCGAGGAAACAATCGTAAAATAGCTTCCTTGCTTCAACATGAATAGAGCATTGCGCCTTCGACGCAATGTTTTTAGTGTTAAACGCAAATTTTCAAATGTGGTTGAGGACATAAAGACTTTTTCTGGTCGGTAATTAAACCCTTAATTTCTATCTGTCTGCAGAATTAGTAGCCAAAATATCGAGTACTTTATGCAAAGAGAAGACTAAAACGTTAGCAAATACTTGAGGCAAAGTTTTCGCTTTTCCTGTGCTTAACTATCCCATTAACCCCACCCCAAAAGCAAGAACTTAAAGGAGCTATTCCGTGTAAAATTGAGCCACGCATCCTTTGGGCCTTCAAGAGTCCAGCTGACCTCCACAATATGACTGGGATCTTTCAGCCGATGGTAAAATAATTCCGCCAAATTTTAGGCTAGGTAACCCATTTCNCTGGGACGGTAAAATTCAGATCCTTTCGGGAAAACTCTAATTTTAGCGCTCGTCACACCTGAGATAAGGCTTTTGAGACTCCCATAATCAGCAATATCGGATAATGTTGTAATCGTAGGCCTTGGAAGCACCCACTTTTCAGCTTTCGCATCCAAAATAGCAGCCTGAGGTGCAATCCACCGAAAGTCGAGTATCTCGTCGTTGTCAACGACCACACTTGCCGGCTTTTCTATCGGGCAAATAAAAAACCAAGTTGAAAATCTACGTGGCATGTTAGGCGGTGTTGTCCAGTGAGCAGTATGAATCAGCTGATCCTCATTAATTTCTAACCCTGCTTCCTCACGAGTCTCTCTCACAGCTGCTTTTTTTGCGGCCAGATACTCAAACCCGCCCTCAGTTTTATCGTAATCTGCTTCGTCGATGCGACCACCCGGGAACACCCAATGCCCGCCGTGAAACACCAGTCGAGAGTTACGTTGTAACAATAGAATTTGCAATCCTGAATCTTGTTTTGATTCACGAACCAAAACTACAGTCGCCGCTGGAACTGGCATGATNTCACTCATAAAAATTTCTCTCTTTTGAAAAGCTGACAACGATGATAACTAAAATGTTAACCAAGACCATAGTCTTCGTTACATAATATTGGTTGAGTATTCATTGCTAATACATGCCCTGCCATCATAGAATTTTAACGTCTTNCGATAATTAGAAATGTAATTTTTAGATTAGAAAGGAGTTTTTATGACCATAAATTTCGAAGGCCAGGTGGCCATAGTTACTGGTGCCGGAGGAGGGTTGGGCCGACAACACGCACTTGAGCTCGGTAGACGCGGCGCAAAGGTCGTCGTGAACGATTTGGGTGGCGGTGTAGATGGTTCTGGAGGCTCTACGTCAGCTGCGGAACTCGTTTCTAAAGAAATCACAGATGGTGGAGGCCAGGCCATAGCGCACGGAGCATCGGTCAGCAATATTGATGCTGTTCAAGATATGATTGATCAAACAATGAACACTTGGGGCCGCATCGACATACTCGTGAACAATGCAGGCATACTTCGCGATAAAACGTTTTCAAAATTAGAGGTCCCTAATTGGCATGCCGTTCTGGATGTTCATCTGAACGGAAGCATGAATTGCGCAAAGCTCGCATGGCCTATTATGACCCAACAGAATTACGGCCGGATCGTCATGACAACATCGACCTCAGGCTTATTCGGTAATTTCGGGCAGAGTAACTACGGTGCAGCGAAGCTTGGCCTTGTCGGCTTCATGAATACCCTAAGATTAGAGGGCGCAAAATACAATATCCATACAAACTCGATTGCTCCGATCGCAGCCACCAGGATGACTCGAGATTTGCCTGGTTTTGAGGACAGCGCAGAACGCTTGGCTCCAGAGCTGGTCACGCCAGCAGTGGTTTTTCTTTGCAGTGAAAATGCTCCCAATGGGCGTATAATTCAGGCCGCAGGCGGGAGGTATTACTCGGCCGATATAAGAGAAAATTCAGGCGTAGAACTTGGACTAAGTGCCAGCGCCGAGGACATTGCGGCCAATATCAATCCAATTCTGGATATGTCCTCTAATCTAGGCTTCCTTGACAAGAAATGATCAAAAGGGTGTGAAATCCGGATTATGGTTTTGATGCCTGGTCCGCTTTCACTTGCTTAACGGAATTGCGCTGATTCATTAACTCTAACTGCTCCTTTAATCCGGGAACCTCGCTCTTGATGTCCCATGCCCACGTTTTACTGCAAACCCCGATAACTGGAGACAATCCAAAGAAAGCATAAAAATCCACATAGGTAAGCTCCCCTCCAGCAAAATACGGATCAAATTTTGCGATCCGCCTCAAAGCCAAAAACCCCTTCTCTAAAAGTTTTTTAACAGCGTCTTTCTCCGCATCACTTGCCGGACTTCCAAAAAATACATCACCGTATAATCGGCGCGCTGGTAGCTCAATATACAACTCCAAGTAACGCATTAGTTCTCTGCACTTTGCTTTGTGGAACGAGTCAGTCGGATACAGTGATGTCTCGGAATTAGAGTCCTCAAGATATTCAAGCATAACCGAAGTTTCTGTAAGAAAACCTGCCGCAGTCTCCATACAGGGCACCTTTCCCATCGGACTTTTTGACAAATACTCTGACTCTTGACTTGGCTTTACGACCACCTCTTCGAAGGGCACCTCTTTTTCCAACATAACGCATTTGACCACGTTGTAATAGTTGCTCAAGGGCATTCCATGTAATTTAATCACCAACTTCGACCTCCTAATGACCTGAAGTTAAAACAATAGTTTTCTAACGTTTCTATTAGTTCGATCATTCGAACGAGTAAAGATTTGCGAATTGAGCGCACTGCTAAATTGTATTGATTCGAAAATTTGTAACGGCTAAGCCCAAGTAATATTATCAATTCACTCGCTCTAAAACAGGGAATACAATTTCTTGGTCAATTTGAATTCGATTAAAATCCAGTTCAGGATTATACTGCCTCAACAACCAAACGGGAGTGCTATAGCGACTTTGAGCGATTCCTCCAATATTATCGCCNGAGCGTACTTTATAAGTCTCTGCTCCCTGGATCCGGTAATTTGCGAAAAATTGGCGTTGGAGAGTTGCGTGATAATCTTTTCTCTTCAACTCAAACTCAGAAATGTTTACCTGAGAAAATTCAAGTAAAATTCGTTCCCCAATTATCACGGGATCCCGGTAAGCCATACCATTGAGTCTGCGAATATCCCAAGCCCTTATTCCGAGCCAATCCGCATAATGCCCTAGGGTTTCAGAGGCCTGAATTTCTANACTGCCATCACTCGNTGCGACGGAATAATCTGACGGGTCGGCAGACAGAGACTCGGATAATTCTTCGTTACTTTCAATTCTCTCCTCAGCAGGGTCTAGAGCAATTTCTTGATCAGCAACTATACCTTCATCAAAAGACGATACTACCACGCTATTTTGCTGCGTATTTAAGGCCAACTGAGTGGGATCCGAATCTGGAACTAAATCTCGTTCCTCTTCTATTGAGTTTTGTTTCTCTGCTATTTCCTGGGGTTTTGGTGCCGCAGAAACAACATCCAACGCTTCAATCAAATCAGAATCTAAAGCCGCCACAATCTGAGTTTCATCTATCTCGATCACCTCTTCTTTTGGCGTTTCAAAATCGGAAGTTTGAGTATCAGCTATAGTGTCAGCGTATCCAGGGAGACGAATTTGTTGGCCAGGATAGATTAACTGTGGGTTTTGAATACCGTTCTCTGCTAAAAGAGCGCTCTCTTCAAGATTGTAGCGATCAGCTATTCGAGAAACCGTATCTCCGCGACTCACAGTGTATATGCCATCGGCTGGAGGGACTCCTGCTGCTGCAGCAATGAGTTCATTAGGGTCAGCATCTTCTTGTGGAAGTAAAATTCTTTGACCAATGGAAATCCGATGTCTGCTAGCTAACTGGTTCAGAGCAACTAACCTGTTCACCGAGGTGTCGAATCGACTCGCAATAAGCGATAGCGTGTCGCCACGCTCGACTATGTAAGCTATATCTGGAGTCTGCACCGCGAATTTATAATCTGCGGGTATTAGAGCAAGTAAGTCACTCGCATTGATTTGATCTTGTCTAACTTTGACAGGGTATCCTTGAGGAATACGCTTGTTACCTTCCCAAACTATGGGTCTCAAGGCCGGATTATCTTTTCTGAATTGATCAAAACTTACCCCAACTGAATTTGCAAAAACTTCAGCATCTATGAATGCATCAATCTCTACTTCGCGAAAAGTTGGTGCCGAATCAAACCTCACATTACCGAAATACTGCTGCGCATTGTTTTCAACGTGCACGACTGCCAGAAACTGGGCNTAGAAATTCCTGGAAGCAAACCCAAACCTTCGACCACGGTAGTTAGCGACAATTTTTTCGATATCCGTAGTTCCTGTTTCTCTCACNGCACGCGAAATTCCTCCAGCGCCATGATTGTAGGCCGTCAGTGCCAGTGGCCAAGTGCCCAACACAGAGTAGTTATATTCCAATAGACTCATCGCGGCAGCGGTGGACGTATAGGGGTCCATCCTCTCGTCGATAATGTAGTCGATTCGCATAAACCTCTTTCCTGTACCCGACGTGAATTGCCACATTCCGGCTGCTGAGGCGCTGGAGAAGGCACTCGGATTAAAAGAGGACTCAACATGAGGGAGAACGCCAAGCTCTGGGGGAAGGTTTTTCTCCAGAATAACGTTCTTAATGTGTTCTCTAAAAGCGCCGGACCGTCTCAATCCTCCAAGAAAACGATCTGACTGTCCAAGTTGCCAGCGAATATTGTTAGCGGCTTCTGACAGGGTGCGATTTGAAACGTCAGCGGGCCATAGCTCCAGTATTTCCCTTTGACTCCCAGATAAATCATCCCTTGCACCTGTAGCTAAATACCTTAAATCCTCTCTTATCTCGGATCGTGCGGCTTCAATGTTTCTGCGGTTAAGTCTAAGGCGTTCGTAGACAACAGATAAATTTTCAGAATCGTGCAAGTAACCACTTTGAGTATCAACTTCGGTATAAACCTTAATCCAAAAATCCACTGCCGGTTTCAGTCCAGCGGGCTGGGGAAAACTTTCAGGTGATTGCGCTTGAATTTCTAGTAAAGGGATCCACGAAAGGAGAGCGCATAACGTTATTGCCGTGGCAAATTTCGGCCGAACCTTAAAATTTAGTTTGCTTCTCTCGAAAACGTTTTTCAAATTGCAAAACCTATGATGACAACAAAAACACACCAACTTAAACAGTGAAAAAATAGTTACAAGCATATTCACGTTATCGCTCTCAAGATTAGCAACTTTACTATGAACAAGAAAAGTTCAATTTACGGCATTCCATCAAGCTCCGTATCCTCTCTGACTGGAACCATCAAATCTTCCCGTGTTACCTTCATATACAATATGACATTAGATGCAATGTAAATGGAAGAATATGTACCAATAACGACTCCTATAATAAGCGCCACCGCGAAACCTTGAGTTGTCTCGCCACCTATAAACAACACTGAAAAAAGCACTAATAACGTGGTGAACGATGTTATCAATGTTCTGCTTAAAGTCTGATTGAGAGACGTATTTACCATCTCCAGCGGTGAGCCTTTCCTCATTCGCCGAAAATTTTCACGAATCCTATCGGAAACAACTATGGTGTCATTCAAAGAGTAGCCGATAATGGCAAGCATCGCAGCGAGAGTGTTTAGATTAAATTCGATGCCGAATAATGAAAAGATACCTAATGTAATTATTACGTCATGAGCAAGGGCTACTACAGCTCCAACTGAAAACTTAAATTGAAAGCGCACCGCGATGTACACCATGATTATACCAAGCGCAACAAGCATGCCCAATCCGCCTTGCTCAGCAAGCTCCTCTCCAACTTTGGCGCTAACGTAATCCGAGCCAAGAAGCGTAACGTCGTNAGAATCATNAGATAGCAAAGAGGCTATAGTCTCGCCGACAACAGCCGCTTCGCTCGCCTGGTCTTCGACCTGAGTCAATTCATCAACNGGTAAAACCACGCGAATTTCACGATCAGAACCAAAGCTGACGACAACNGCATCTTCATAACCGCTATTCGCGAGTATTTGGTTCACCTCTNCNAGGTCTGCTGTGTCTGAGTATTCTAGCCGGACCGAAGTTCCACTAGTGAAATCCAAGCCAAATTGTAGAGAATTTAAACCAAGAGAGATTATAGATACACANACTAAGATACCGGAAACTGCTGCTGCAANTTTTCGAATACCCATAAAATCAATTTCTTTTTCCTCAGACACTNACNANTTCTCACTTTNATTNCTGTAATTATTTTNCNTTTAGGCNGAAACTTTATATCGACCGATNGAGAGCTTTTTNACTGAGCGGCCACCGTAAATAATGTTTACNAACGCGCGAGTTCCCACGATTGCTGTAAACATTGAAGTAATAATGCCTATCATAAGCGTGACCGCAAACCCTTTCACCGGACCCGTTCCAATAGAGAACAGAACTAGCGCAACCAGGAAAGTTGTAAGATTCGCATCCAATATAGTCGTAAACGCTCGATTATAACCAGAATCTATCGCTTGCTGTGGTGGAAGCCCATTGGTTAACTCTTCTCTTATTCTAGTGAATATCAAAACATTTGCATCCACAGCCATGCCAACCGTCAGCACAATGCCAACAATTCCAGGTAACGTCAACGTAGCAGGTATTATGGTCGACATTACCGCAAAGATTAGAAGGATGTTCATTATTAAAGCGGCATTTGCAGCTAAGCCAAAGACCCGGTAGTAGGCAAGCATAAATATAACAACCAAAATAGATGCAACTTGAACTCCCAAAATACCTTGCTCAAGATTTTCTCTACCCATAGTAGGCCCGATAACACTTTGCTCAACTATTGTCATCGGCGCAGCTAATGAGCCTGAGCGAATTAACTCCGACAAATCATTCGCTTCCCTCGAGCTCAAACCTGTTATGACAAAAGTGCGCGGTAAGGCAGTCCTAATGGTGGCGTGACTAATTAATCGTTTGTCCTCGTAAAACTCGACATCTTCTATCTCTTGGCCATTCTCATCGAGAGTCATTATCGACCGAGACCTAGTTTCGCTCAGCAAGATATCCATATTTCTGCCGACGTTGTCACGGGTGACTCGATTTATTTGTGAACCACCCTGNGCATCGAGATTAATCTGAACCTGAGGCAGTCCGTTTTGNTCNAGAGTAGACCTTACATTACTTATACGATCGCCCTGCAANATGACCTCATTATCAACATCCACTAATAAACCTTGGTATTCATAACTCTCATAGGAGGAAGANGAGGAACCAGGATTNGCNTCTAGNTGAAACTCTAANGTAGCGATTCGCTGCAGAAATCGNATTGCTTGAGCAGGGTCTTGAACNCCNGGAAGTTCNACTACTATCCTATCNGCNCCTTGTTGCTGCACTGTAGGCTCCGCNACNCCCAGCGCATCNACTCGGTTCATAATTGTAGTTCGATTTGCTTGCAAAGTATCCCTCTGNACCTGAAGCACCACGTCGGGCGGTGTTCTCATATCAAGAATACTAAGATCATTGAACTCTCGGTTTTGAAATTGTANATCTGGGAAATTCTCAATAAGAGCAGAGCGTGCACTGGATCTAATATTACCATCGGCGAAACGAATTTCGAGGTGCGCATTGTCTATGACACTTGTACCTCGTGTTCTAATTCTCTCTTCCCTTAAAATTGATCGCACATTACTTAAGTTATCTTCCATACGCCGATTTAGTGCTGCGTCCATGTCTACTTCCATCAGGAAATGAACACCACCCTGAAGATCCAGCCCAAGGTTCATCTTTCCCGCACCAATCGATTGAAGCCAACCAGGAGTAGTTGGTGCTAAATTTAACGCCACTATATAGTCGTCGGTTAAAGCCTCCTCAATCGCTGTTTTTGCGATGAGTTGATCTTCAACAGAATTGACACGAACAAGTATGCTTTCCTCATTGATTTCATCACCAAAAAATTCTACTTGAGCAGCTTCCAACGCAGTAGTAATGGTCGCCATGTCAGATTCATTCAAGCTAATCCCATCTGCGCTGACTTGGATAGCTTCATCGTCTGGATAAATATTCGGAACAGAGTAAAGAAATCCTAGAAATACGACCAGAAGAATAAGCGCGTTTTTCCAGACCGGATATCTATTTAACATGTGATTTTCTCGTCAACATTTTGAAAATTAAATTTGGCCAATCGTGCCCTTTGGGAGAGCCGCCGCTACTGAAGACTTTTGTAGCTTAATTTCCACACCATCAGTAATCTCAACCGCAATGTACTCATCGTTGACCTTAGTCACTTTCCCGAGTAATCCGCCGGAGGTCATTACCTCATCTCCTTTGGAAATGCTATTTACAAGGTCACGATGTTCTTTGGCTCTCTTTGATTGAGGTCTCCATAAAATCAACCAGAAAAGAAAAAACATACCTCCAAAGAGAAGCAGGTTATAAGCAAGCGATGGCTGTTGTGCTTGCCCAGCCTCTTGCGCATATACGACGGAAAATAGAGTATTCATTAATGTTATCTCATTGTGTAATTATTTCACTTACGCGACTTCACCTACCAACTGATGACTTCGACAAAAAGGTAAAGTCTCTGCTCAGAAATGTTCTCTCAGCTTATCTCCTCTTCCACTCCTTGACTGGCTAAGAAGTAGTTAACGAAGCTGGCCAATCTACCCTGTTCTATTGCGTCACGCAATCCTGACATAAGCTGTTGATAGAAATGTAAATTGTGGATCGTATTGAGCTGTGAAGCTAGGATTTCCTTGCATTTATCAAGATGGTGCAAATATGCCCGACTAAAATTTTGGCAAGTATAACATCCACATTTCTCATCCAAAGGCCTTGTGTCGTCTCGGTAACAAGCATTTCGCAATCTTAAAAGTCCGCTAGAGGTAAACAAATGGCCATTTCGAGCGTTGCGTGTTGGCATTACACAATCAAACATATCAATACCATTTACAACTGCATGAACGATATCTTGGGGTGTACCTACGCCCATTAGATAACGNGGCTTATCAACNGGCAAACTGGGTCCCATANGCTCAANTACTGAACNCATTTCATCCTTAGGCTCTCCTACAGATAATCCACCAATAGCATANCCGTCGAATTCACTATCCATCAAACTNTCNAGAGATTGGTCTCGCANCCCCTCAAACATNGAGCCNTGCACGATNCCGAACAGNGCGGCTGGNTTGTCNCCGTGCTCTNTTAAACATCTTCTTGCCCATCGCATGGACAATTCCATGGACTCTTTGGCTTGTTTCTCTGTAANTGGATAGGATGTGCATTCATCAAAAGCCATAATTATGTCAGATCCAAGAGAGTGCTGTATCCTTATCGCAGATTCCGGACTTAGAAACATTTTTGACCCATCTATCGGAGATCGAAAACTGACCCCTTCTTCCGAGATTTTACGCATATCCCCTAAACTGTATACCTGAAATCCCCCGGAATCGGTCAGAATCGGTTTTGCCCAGCCCATGAACTCATGGAGACCGCCGTGTAATTTTATGACTTCTGTTCCTGGTCTTAATGATAAATGATAAGTATTGCCCAAGATTATATCAGCACCCGTGGAGAGAATTTGCGCAGGATTAAGACCCTTCACTGACCCATAGGTTCCTACTGGCATGAATGTAGGCGTCTTAATAATTCCGCGAGGGAATTGAATCTCACCCATTCGGGCTAACCCATCAACTTGTCCCACCGTGAACTTCATGTTTGTCAAAGTATTAGTGCTCCCTCGTCGAGAGAAAGCGAATTTCAGGATGACGNTCTTCCATNAAATTTAGATTGACTCGAGTTGGCGCCAGATATGTTAAATAACCTCCACCATCGAATGCGAGATTATCTCCTGCTCTCTTTTTGAATTCTTCAAGTTTTATTTTATTATCAGATTCTACCCAACGAGCTACTTGTAAATTTGTAGGCTCGTAAACTGCTTCAACCTTATACTCATCTTTAAGTCGGTAAACAACAACCTCAAATTGTAAAACTCCTACAGCTCCGACAATCAAGTCATTATTTCTAAGCGGCGCAAAAACTTGGACAGACCCTTCTTCGGATAGCTGAGTTAACCCTTTNTGTAATTGCTTAAGCTTTAACGGNTCTCTGAGTCGGATTCGTTTGAAAAGTTCGGGAGCAAAATGGGGAATACCTTTGAACTTTAATTCTTCTCCGGTTGAGAAGCTATCTCCGATTTGAATGGTTCCATGGTTGTGAAGTCCAATAATATCACCCGAAACCGCACTCTCAGCATGCGCCCGTTCTCCAGCTATGAAAGTCACTGCATCAGCAACCTTGATATCCTTTGCGATGCGATTATGCCGCANCTTCATGCCTCTTTTGTACTNCCCAGAACAAACTCGCAGAAATGCTATTCGATCTCGGTGATTTGGGTCCATATTCGCTTGGATTTTAAAAACAAAACCTGAAAATTCTTCTTCTTTGGCTGAGACCAATCTTGTGTCAGTTTGACGTGCNCGAGGCATTGGAGCCCATTTAACAAAATCGTCTAACATTTCTTTGACCGTGAAATTACCCAAGGCAGTTCCAAAGTAAACTGGCGTCATTTCACCTTTCAAGTAAGCATTGTGGTCAAATTTATGNCTAGCGCCCCGCACCAGCTCTATTTGATCTTTAAAATCTTCGAGATAATCACCCAAAAGATCTATAGCTTTTTGATTTTCAAGGCTATCAATTTTAATGTCATCAGGAATTTTATGGCCCTGTCCTTTTTNATAAACATGGATANATTTTGAATAAAAATTGTAAACACCCTTGAATTCTTTACCCATTCCAAGAGGCCAATTAATTGGGGCACATTTGATCCCAAGAACTGACTCTATTTCATCTAAGATTTCGATTGGATCCAAAATATCGCGATCCAATTTATTAACAAAAGTGAAAATAGGTGTATCACGNAAGCGGCAGACATCCATCAACTTTATCGTGCGATCTTCAACTCCCTTTGCACCATCCACCACCATCAAAGCNGAGTCCACAGCCGTTAGAACCCGATACGTGTCCTCTGAAAAGTCTTCGTGCCCAGGAGTATCAAGAAGGTTCACAATGCAANCTTTATATGGAAATTGCATGACTGATGATGTAACAGAGATTCCTCGCTCTTGCTCCATTGTCATCCAGTCTGAGGTTGCGTGTCGATCAGACTTCTTGCTTTTTACCGTACCCGCGACTTTTATCAAATTACCAAAAAGCAGTAGTTTCTCTGTGATAGTTGTCTTTCCAGCATCCGGGTGCGAAATAATCGCAAGCACTCGTCGGCGCTCAATTTCCTTACGAAGTAGATCCATATTCATCTGATTCTTTAATATGTAAGACTCACTATTTGCGAAAAGGGCTGGATTATAGCAGGATTCAATAAGCTAGTTGTCGCTTAATGCGTTAACTTTCGCTGAACTGTTTGCAGCGGTTACGGATGAAATTTATGATGACCCTGCTGTCAAAAAAGGAGATCCATATGAACTTTGACTTATCTGAAGAACAGAAGGCGCTTCAGAGCTCCGTTCGCAAGTTTGCACAAACAGAGTTACCAGCAATTGCTAAAGAAATTGAAGAAACAAACCAACCGGCAAGCGTTGAGATACGGAAAAAATATGCTGAATTAGGTTATTTGGGGGTAAATCTTGCAGAGGAGTATGGCGGCTCCGGCGGTACTCATTTAGATGCAGTTATCGTATTAGAGGAACTTGCCAAAATATCTATTGCAGTTGCCTTTCCAGTTTTTGAATCATGCTTTGGGCCAAGCCTGGCTATTGCCCACTTTGCTAACGAGAACTTAAAGAAGTGGCTTCTGCCAGAAGTTTGCTCAGGTAAAGTAGTTCTTGCGGTCTCAATGTCAGAACCCGACGCAGGGTCTGCGCTGACCGACCTTAGCACTAAAGGATTCATTAAGAATAATTCTGTTGTATTGAATGGCACAAAGAGGTGGTGTTCAGGTGCAGGTCATGCGGAGGCCTACGTAGTTTATTGTCGCATGTCAGATGATAAGGGCGCGAAAGGAATAGGCGCGGTTGTTGTAGAGAAAGGGACTGAAGGATTTACTTTCGGTAAGCAAGAAAGTCACATGGGATTTAGAGGCGTTTCAAGTGCTGACATGCATTTTGATAATGTGAAAATACCGACTAGCAACATTCTTGTGCCAGCTGGTGGCTTCAATAAACTAATGGAAGCCTTTGACCTCGAAAGATGTGGCAATACAACAATGTCTTTAGCAGTAGCTCAATCTGCTTTTGATTACGTTCTATCCTATGTACAAGAGCGCAAACAATTTGGAAAACCTTTAACGGATTTTCAGGCTGTGCAGATTCAACTTGCAGAAATGAAATTGAAACTGGACGCAGCGCGGCTGCTGCTTTATCGGGCTGTAGTAAACGCGGAGAGTGGATTACCCTCAATAGCAGACAGCTCAATAGCAAAATGTTTTGCTAATGAAATCACTCGAGAAGTTACCGGCAAAGCGATGCAGCTTATGGGAGGGTATGGTTATTCGAAAGAATTCCCACTCGAACAAAAAATGAGAGATGCTTGGGGTTGGGGGATAGCTGGTGGTGCAATCGACATTCAAAAAGTTAACATNGCATCNGCNCTAGTTGGCCGGCGGTTTAATCAACGCTCATAAAAAATCTTAGATGAAGTAAAAAGAGCGTCTTTAACTTTAACNAGNGAGATAGCNCNTATGAAGTGCCNCATGATTCAAAATTAATAATGAGTAGTCTGGGAGAAAATGCCGAGCANGTAGCAAATAGTCTAGATAGTTTTAGTTGACTAGTGCAAAACCCCATCGAGAGGCCTCTTATAGTCATCCGCAAATTCTGGGTTTAAAAGATCTACTCGATTCACCAGGACCAGGTCATGACGATGAAGTTCGTTAAAAAATCCTTGCTGTCCTTCAGAAATATCATTCAATAAGACGCAAACCACATCATCATCCTCAAGATCGACGATAACGCAACTNACAAATCCACTGATGGTGTTTAAAGTAGCAATCGCTCCAATTTCANAATTATTTAGGTGGGTTAATCCCGAAGTCTCCTTCAAAAGGCCTTTTGAAGTAAATGCGGTTCCAAATCCAGCAGCAGCCACAATATGAATAATTTCTATTACTTCAGGATCAGTTAGATCGACTTTCAAAGTTTCTGGATGCGCTTGCCTTTCTTGAACTTGGCTACGGTTAATTAATGCAAGAAAAAGAGCGATGTCTTCCTGATTCCATTCGAGGACTTCTTCCGTCTCGGAACCGGANTCTCCGGACGATAAACTCAAAATGCCTGTCTCTATAGTCAGGTCTCTAACGTCTGCATCCGAAGTGCAGGGCACAACAAGAGCCACGGAACAATATCCATCGCAGCTCTCTGGGCTTAGGCGCCAAAGGAAAGGAATTTCACTCGAGATTTTTATCATCTATTCGCTTCAAACACTAATATCTAAAGCCTACCATAGTTGAGTTCTTCCAAGAAGTCTGTAACGTAGACACGCAGCTTAATGCTTCAACCTATGTTTTACCTAATGAAAANCNNACTCAAAGGCCAATCAGGAAANCCTCTANTGGACAGTACCTCCAANACCCTTGAGAATTCCTCNAACATGNAANTCGATTNANTTGATTTTGTCCACAGTTTCTGTGGATAACTCAGTGCAAAAGTTAAAATTTNANCCCGCCAGCCGGGAAAAGCTGTACATGTAACTTAAACTGATTAATTTTTAACCAAANANGAATTATCAATAAAAACANANNCTTAAGNGTTTTAGAAGGCTCGANCAAAAATAAAACCCCTATTTTTAAGGGNTTTTTAATTAGNGTGANATTTTTGTGCATAAATTACCGAGTCGAAAAGACTTTCAAAATATGGNGNTGCGGTTTATTACTGTTTTTATTGAAGTTTTTTTAACTATAATACCGGTCGTTCATAAAGATTAATTCNCCAATTGNCNTACGAGTTATCAAATCTTCCNAAGGTANCTTGCGAATGACTATAATCTGCCGACTTATTTTATGACGAAGTCGTATACNCAGCAGTATNAAAAACACTAATAAAGTCNGAATCTANGGNTTTAANTAACNNGGTTNAACTCAGTGAAATTGAAAAATATTACTACGACGATAATCCTAACCTTGNTANANAGTAACGTTTTTGCTGANGAGAATAACTATNNCTTCCGTTTAAATTCANACGAACTTGAATGGCTCAGCAATAGGATNTATTCCAATGANTGNAATTCGAATTTTGACTGCCTTACTNATTGGAACGCNGGGGAGGAATTCCCATCACTNGGCATTGGTCACTTTATCTGGTTTCACTNTGAGCAGGAATCAGCCTTCGAGGAGACGTTTCCGCAGNTAATTGAATTTATGCGGNTTAGAAATGCCCCCGTGCCNTCATGGCTAACCAANNAATCAGATTTGAACTCGCCTTGGCAATCGCGGGAAATTTTTTACGCAAATTTTCACAGTACTGATATGCTAGAATTAAGGAACTTTCTGTATCAGCAAAAGACACTTCAAGCCGAATTTATCGTTTGCAGATTTAACCAAACTCTGAGCCAAATCGTTCTTGATTTCCCAATATCAGACAGACCTAAGATAGACGATATACTGAGGACAATCAGCAACGACTCGAATCCAAAAGGCTTATATGCCCTAATCGACTATGCTCATTTTAAAGGTACCGGTCTTAGTCCCATGGAAACTTATAACGGACAAGGTTGGGGCTTAAGGCAGGTTTTAAACGACATGCTGAAACAACCAAAGACCCTTAATGGCTTTGTAGAATCGGCGGGTTATATTTTAGAGAGACGAGTAGAGAATGCTCCAGCACAACGCAATGAGCAGCAGTGGCTTGCTGGATGGCGCAAGAGACTTCAAACATATTTATCTACACAGTAAAAACTTTACGTTAAAATAAAATAGTATCTAGCCCAAGGCAACGTATGTCTATAACCTTTTCAAGTTTTGGTAAATGTTATGTCGTTTGAGAGAAAAAATATCGCCCGAATCGAAGGTTACTTGCCTGGAGAGCAACCATCTAGTGCGGATATAATCAAACTTAACACAAATGAGAATCCTTATCCGGCCAGCCCTCTCGTAGCCGAAACCTTGGCAGCAATTCAAGTTGGAGATTTGAGACGTTATCCCTCTTCTTTAGCCGATGAGTTTTGTAATTTTGCGGGAAAGGTTCATGGGGTTAGCTCTGGAAACATAATCGCGACTAATGGTGGTGATGAATTACTTCGACTTACTTTGACAACTTTTGCTAACGAAAGCGACACTTTAGCCATCACAACCCCGAGCTACTCACTTTATCCCGTTTTAGCGAGCATTCAAGGCTGTTCTTTAACTGAAGTTCCACTAAATAACGACCTAACTTATCCTGACAAACTTATTGAGTTACTGAGCAATTTATCCGCAAAAATCTGTATCCTTGTTAATCCCCATGCACCAACAGGAACATTGTTGCCTGTGTCATTTATAGACGAGTTGGCAGACAACTTCGAAGGAATTCTGGTCGTCGATGAAGCATATGTTGACTTTGTTAACCCTATTTCAGGTTATGACAGCATTCCGCTAATAGGTAAGCATAAAAATCTCTTACTTTTGAGAACTCTTTCAAAAGGGTATTCCTTAGCAGGCTTGCGCTTTGGTTACGGTATAGGTCACCCTGATTTAATAACTCCAATAAAGTTCAAAACCCGCGATAGTTATAACACCGACTATATTTCCCAACAACTGGCATGTGCCGCACTGAATTCAAAAGAATATGCTATGTCAACCTGGGAAAAGGTCCGCAGTTC
>PAWK01000038.1 GCA_002714195.1 Gammaproteobacteria bacterium
GTTATGATACTCGCGAATATAAAGAAATTTATCTACCGTTCCGTCGGGAACCCCGAAGTTGATTTCGCCAGGCATGTAGCGCCCTTCATCCATATTATACTGATTATCAATCGGCACTGGATGAACCATCCCCATCTCTGGCATCTCTATCCAATCTCCCCAACGATCAAAGGTGCCTTGGGTGTCAATTGCCATCAAGTGCCCATTGTCTCGAAGCACCGGTCCCAGAATTTTAGTATAGTATGCTTGGGCTGCCGGGATGAATTCAATGACGGTCATATCGGCTTCTAAGCCCATAAAGTCTATCGCATTGACAGGATCTCTATCTGCGTCTCGAGCTATTTCACCCTCAGTCCGATGATCCATTGCCATAACCTCTTGCACCTTCCTCTGAATCGAAGAAAGTTGGGAGAAAGCTAGCGCAGGCGACAAAAACGCCAAAACTGTCATCACAAGTGTATATCTCTTCATTTTCAAACCTATCCCCTTTTAACGTAGTAGTATCTATATGCGTAATAATAAGTATTACCCTCAATATCCATCATGTCCAGACATATTAGGCCAAGGTGATTAATTAAAATCACCAGCACTATGTCGCTCTTTTAGCCTCAACTCCTTCGGCCCCCAAGTCTTGTTTACCCTTCTGCCTCTCATGACAGCAGGTCTCTGCTCTATTTCTTGTGCCCATCTAACCACATTCTTGTAGCCGGAAACTTCCAGAAATTCTGATGCCTCATAAATATTGTGAAGTACCAGTGCTCCGTACCATGCGTAACTCGCAATATCTGCAATATTGTATTCATCACCACAAAGGTATCTGCGCTCACTCAAATTCTTATCTAAGACATCCAACTGCCGTTTTACCTCCATTGCATAGCGATCTATGGGGTATTGCCACTTCTTAGGCGCATAGGCATAAAAGTGTCCAAACCCACCACCAAGATAAGGCGCCGAACCCATCTGCCACATAAGCCAAGACAAACACTCAGCTCTCGTGGCTAGATCAGCGGGTATAAACGATTGGAATTTTTCTGCCAAGTAAATAAGTATTGCTCCAGACTCAAATATTCGAGCCGATGGATTTGTTGTCCGNTCGAGTAATACTGGTATCTTTGAATTTGGATTCAGGTCTACAAAGCCGCTTCCAAATTGATCTCCGTCTGTGATTCGGATCTGGTACGCGTCATATTCTGCGCCTTCATGACCAATTTCCAATAGTTCCTCTAGTAAGACTGTCACCTTGATGCCATTCGGTGTTGCGAGTGAATATAGTTGAAGAGGATGCTCACCTATCGGAAGTTGAACATCCCTTTGTGACCCAGATGTAGGTCTGTTAATACTCTCGAATTTTCCGCCAGTCGGCTCTTCCCATTTCCAAACCTTGGGTGGTACATAGTCCGTCATAATGCTCTATCCTGTTTTTAAGTTTTTGTAGATTTATTAAAAATCTGGATGTCTTAAGTTCCATTCGTATTGCTGCTCGTACTTGTAACCAAGCGCGCATAAGGTTCCTTCGGAAAACTTAGACCCTAGCAACTGAAAAGTGTAAGGTCTTGCATCATCAGAAAAACCACAGGGAACGACTATAGCTGGCGAACCAATCAGGTCGGAAGGTATAGTGAACTGACCCTGAAAATTCTCTATCACACTCGCCATTGTTTCCTTATCTCCATATTGCGCTTTAGCATCTACCTCAAAGACAAAACCTCCAGCTGGGCAAATTACCGCGTCAACCTTATCTAATTGAGCTTCGAACTGCATTGCGTATTGTTTCCTTCTAGTCTGAGCTTCTATATAGTCCCTCTCGTTCATAGCTAAACCGTACTCCAGCACCTCTCTTAAGTAATCTCCATAATCATCAGCTCTTGAAGGGAAAGTCTCTTCGTGGGCTTTCGCGGCTTCGAACGCGACTATCGGTAACCATAAATCACGCAACACTTGGGGGTCTGATCTTGGCATCTTGACGTCTACTAAACTGACACCAAGCGTCTTAAAAGTCTCTATGACTTCTTCTATCGCCGATAGCAATCCGCGATCAGTTCCACTTTCAATATAATTGGAATCGACGCCAAGCGCTATATTCTCAACATTCATCCGCAGGCTATTCGATATTGGTGCTATCTCTTGGCTTAAGGATGTCGGATCTAATCCATCTCTCCCAACAATAGCGTCAAATAGAATAGCAACGTCTTCGACACTTCGCGCAAGCGGGCCGACATGGTCAAGCGTTCGAGCTAAATCCATGACTCCATGACGTGAAACTGAACCATATGTTGGTTTCAAACCAACCACGCCATTTGCCATTGAAGGATAACGAATAGAACCTCCTGTGTCGGTGCCGATGGAACCAAAACAAAGTCCAGCAGAAACTGAGACACCTGATCCTGAAGAAGAGACGCCAGCCCAAAGCTCGCTTCCCCAAGGATTTTTTGGGATTTCAAACTCTGGGTTATAACCTGACAACGCACCTTCAGTTGATACACTTTTACCCAGCAGAACTGCACCCGCTAAACCTAACTTCTTAACCACCGTGCTATCAAAAGTGGGAATAAAATTCTTTCGTACTTTAAGTCCACCCATAGTTCGGATGCCGCGAGTGTAACAGAGGTCTTTTACAGACAAGGGCACTCCATGAAGTCTACCACGATAGTTTCCTGCTAGTATTTCCCTCTCCGCTTGTCTGGCCTCTTTAATTGCTCTGTCGGCGCAAACTGTGGCATAACTATTAAGCCGTTGATCAACACTCTCTATGCGACTCAACATATGCTCAACCAGCTCCACCGGCGAAATTGTCTTGTTTTCTAATTCCCTAGAAAGATAACTAATGTTGGCAAAGTGAATATTGTTTTTCATAAAAAGAGGGTTACTAGGATTAAAAAAGGCGGTGTTACCGAGGTAACACCGCCTTTTTTATTTCAAAAAACCGTCGACNGAATTACTNGTCAACTCCGACCTAAACGAAGTTATAGCATTCACAAAATACTATACCTTGTTGACAGCTCCAGCCATTGCATCAAGGACTTCTTTAATGACCAAACGCGAAGAAGCTATATTCATTCTCATACTACCTTCCCCTCCCGAGCCGTAGTCCACACCAGGATTCAAATACACTCCGGAGTTATGAACCAACCAGTCCTGGAAGAAGTGCTCTGGGCTTGCCTTGTCATGGCTCATGTACTGCTCTTTAGCACCTATTGATGACATTGTTTCACTAAAATTTAGAAATGTCATATAGGTGCCTTCATTGCGAGTATATCCGACAGTTGGCATATGCTGCTTCACATAGTTCTCTATGAAGGTGTGGTTCTCATCCATATAAGCATTAGCTTGATCGAACCAATCACCTCCTTCGTTGTATGCAGCCTCATTCGCTACAACTCCGAGCGTGCTTAGTTCAGCCCTATGGTACTGATTGACCCGGCCGAGCGTTATCGGGCTTTTTGAGTAGTAATAGGCGTTTTTCATCCCTGCAAGATTGAATGTCTTACTGATGGCATTGAACGTTAGACTGTTGTTGACCACCGCTTCGTCCGGAAGACTCGCAAACGGAGTAAACTTATGACCGGAACGAATAACATCCGAATGTATCTCATCTGATAACACAACAATGTTGTGGTCGACGCAAAGTCTTCCTACTCGCAATAACTCTTCTTCCCGCCACACGTTTCCAGTTGGGTTTTGTGGATTACAAACAATCATCGCCCTAACATCTGGCGTCATTTTAGACTCTAAGTCGTCCCAGTTAATCTCATAGCGACCATTCTTATATTCCATTTGACTATCCACAATCTCCACATTCGCGGCTCTCGCCATTGTGTAGAAACCTGAATAAGCCGGAGTGGAAAGCAGTAGTTTGCTTCCTCTCGGCACGAAAGCCCTCATAGCGGCAATCATTCCGGGATACACCCCGTCAGAAATGACAATAGATGCCGGATCAAGGTCGACCCCATGGCGCTCCCCATTCCAACGGAGAATTCCATTTCGCAATCCCTCTGTAGTACTCAAATATCCCCAACTGTGATGCTTAACCCTATCTTGAAGTGCTTCGGTTATGCATGGTGCGCACTCGAAATCCATCGAGGCTACACCCATACCAAATTTGAACGTGCCCTCGGGGTAACGGAGCCCTGGAGAATCCCAGCGCGCGCAGTCGGATCCAACGCGATTATATGGCGTATCAAAATCGTACTTACCACCGGCCAACCTAGGTATGCTGATAGACGACTCTTGAGCGAGACCGGAGTTAGGTGCTGCCGCAACCGCCCCTCCGGCCAATGCAGCTAGTCCCGCGTTTTTCATAAAACTTCTACGATCAAGTCTCGCTGTATTTTTATTTTTTAAGGTCATTTCTTTCCCCCTTATTCACTCGTCCAACACGCAATCACGTTGGCAATTTCTTTGGATTAAACATAGTCAAATAATCATCTAAAGGCAGCATATGCTTATTGCAAGGAATTCGCAAAACAAATCTGTGTGAAACCGTAATTTACCCCAGACAAAATGATGATCTGGAAAAATAAAAAAGGGCAGACTTCCCAGCCTGCCCTTAGCCTATCAATCTGAAAACCCGCCTACGCTAGTGCTTTTTTAAATACTTCTATAGCCTCTTTCATTTGCTCCCGACTTCCGAGCGAAATGCGGCAATGCGTTTGCTCAAGCGGGGGAAAATCTCTACCGACTAGTATATTGTGCTCTAAACAAGCGGCTCGAAATTTTGAAGCTGGCATGCCGAGATTAACGAAAATATGGTTTGTGTTTGAATCAGGAACCTCATAGCCACGACTTCGAAAGAACCCAATGACTTCATCTCTAATCTCTGCGTTTTCTTGAGCCTCCCAAGCTATATGCTCTTTATCTTCCAACGCGGTTAATGCTGCAACAGCGGCTAGCATATTTACGTCACCCATACCCCAAGCTTGATCTATCTTTTCTAATGTCTGTTCTTGACCAAGCGCATAGCCTATGCGCATACCAGCTAGACCATGGGCTTTTGAAAATGAGCGAGTGATGAAGACATTTTCAAANTCCATCGCTAACGGAAGGGCCGTCTCCATTGCACCCGNTCTAGTGTAATTAATATAAGCTTCNTCGATGTGTATACGCACTTCTGGGTTATCTCGCATTACCGCTCTAACAAATCTCTCTATCGTTTCTGGTCCATGAACCGTACCACTGGGATTATTCGGATTACAAACATAGAGTAATCCAGCNCCATCAGCATTTTTTGCTAGGGCGCTCAGGTCGACTCCTAGATCTTTATCTAGAGAAAGTTCGACCGCCGGAATATTTATCCTATTCGCTTCCTGGAGGCTCGTGGAATAGGTTGGCATTGGCGTAACGAAAGCCTTACTGGCACTGCAAAAAGCTCGAACAGTACCCCGCAAGATGGGGGTCGATCCAGTGGCCAACAAAACATTCTCAGTTCCAACGCCATAATAATTCGCTATACCATCTCGAAGTTCATTTACATGATCTGGCGAATACCCCATACCAACACGTTTAGTCGTGTGGTTGTGAATCGCCTCCATGGTTTTTGGTCCTGGACCACGGGCGCTCTCATTCTGATTCAACTGCATTACTCCNTCATGATAGACGCCTGATGCGTGAGCTGCTCGCGTTTGCGCCTGAGCTTTACCCCCCATTAGAGTCTGCCCTGACATTGCCCCCAAAGCAGTGCCTAGAGCAACTTTGCTAAATTCACGTCTAGTGGTTTTCATCATGCTCCCCTGTGGCTCCGGCGGAGCCAATTTTCATAAAATTGTATTTTTACTTATTTGAATNTTGATGATCGCATCATAGCGCCTGATCCACGAAGAATTCAATCAATTCGGTTCGAAAACCCTTNTAATATGGCCTCAATGCTAAGAAGAGTGGACAGAAAACTAACCTGAGAAAGTATTTTGCACTGCAGCTCGAACCGCCTCACGAGCACCCTGCTCCAAGAATGTNCCATGAGCGGACAGGAGTTTGTCGAACTCAAGCTCCAACAATCTTTCAAATTCNGACTCTAGACTTTTATTTTCCGGCGTCATGAGTCTGAGCCAAATCGGTCCTATTATGGTTGTTTTAGGAAAACCGATTCTTGGCATCACTAATCTAGCCACCCAGTTATTAAAGCTGTAGTCGCCATAGTTTTGCACTGCATCACAAGTCAACAAAACTCCTTTGCCTCTCTTAAGCAACAAAACACACTCTGGTTCCTTTGTTCCTCGAAACTCAAAGAATTCGCTATCGGGCGTGGGTGTCAATCCCCCCATACCAATCTCGATATCAATCAAAGGCTCGGTATAAGTTTTTCCGTTAGGCTGACTCCAAAATTGCGCTCCAAATTTGTTCACATAGTAAGGGTCATCAACACCATGAAAAGCGCCCAGCCTAACTATGTTTTTTACTCCACCAAGTTGCGTTAGCTTCTGCTCGATTTCTGATCTAAGCCGAATAGGGTTTACCAGCGTGAGCTCAGAGCCCTCCCGGACGATTCCCATATTNCGGGAGATTCTCATGAGAGGATTCAACCTAATGCTGCCACGCACCGCAAAAATGTCGGCACCAAGGGGTTCAATATCTCCGTGGGGGTATATCATAATAATAGTTAAGCTGTTTCTTGCTCCTTCAAGTTAAGCTCTCCAATGCTTATCTCACGCATTTTATATTTTTGAACTTTTCCGGTCACAGTCATAGGGAACTCATTGCAAAAACGGATATAACGTGGCACTTTATAATGCGCGATTTTACCTTTACAAAATTCCTTAACACCTTGTTCTGAAATATCACTATCGCCATTTAATTTGATCCAAGCAATAATCTCTTCGCCATATTTTTCATCTGGGACCCCAGTTACCTGGACGTCCTCAATATCCTTATGAGTAATTAGGTACTCTTCAATTTCCCGNGGGTAAATATTCTCTCCTCCCCTAACGATCATATCTTTAATCCGCCCAACAATGTTTACGTAACCATCGACATCCATGACAGCAGTATCCCCGGTATGCATCCAGCCGCAACCGTCAATGGCAAGAGAAGTAGCTTNNGNNTTTTCCCAATAACCNAGCATNACCGAATANCCTCTNGTNCATAATTCTCCCATTTCACCNANANCNCATAGTNTNTTCGTNTCNGGNTTAANAATNTTNACNTCNACATGNGGNTGNACNNTGCCGACAGTGCTCACCCGTTTTTCGACGGGTGAATCAACTCTAGTTTGGAAACTCACTGGGCTTGTCTCGGTCATGCCGTATGCAATTTCCACCTCGGTCATGTTCATCTTCTCATTAACTTGGGTCATCGTGTCTACAGGACAAGGAGCGCCTGCCATGATACCGGTACGCAATGTCTTCAGTTCATATTCGGGAAAATTAGGGAGAGCTAACTCAGCTATAAACATAGTGGGCACACCATAAAGTGCAGTTGCTCTCTCTGATTGCACAGCACTAAGCACAGCTTCAGGCTCGAAAGCCTCGCTCGGATAAATNGCNCACGCTCCATGAGTAAGACACCCGAGATTGGCCATTACCATACCAAAGCAATGGTAAAGAGGAACTGGAACCACCAATCGATCGTTTTCGTCAAAATTCATTGTCGCGGCAACGAAGTAGCCATTATTTAAAATATTGTGATGACTCAAAGTCGCGCCCTTAGGAAAACCTGTGGTGCCGCTGGTGTATTGTATGTTTATCGGATCGTCCATATCCTGACTATTGAGCCTTGAATCAAGTTCTTGTTCACTGGAATCGTTCGATAAATCATTAAAATCTGACCAGCTATAGATTCCGCTGATAGAGGACTCAGTTGTAGAGATTATTGTGGTTAAGTGCGTATAGTCATTCGATACTAGCTTTCCTGGCGAAANATTTGGCAACTCTGGACAGAGCTCACAAAGCATTTGTTCGTAGTTGGACGACTTAAAGTGATTCTGCAGGACCAACCCCTTGCAACCCGATTGCTTGAGCACATAAGCAAGCTCATGAGAGCGATAAGCTGGATTAATAGTCACTAAAATTAACCCAGCTTTTGCCGTTGCGTATTGCGTAATCAACCATTGGACATTATTGGGCGACCAAATTCCTATCCTGTCTCCCTTTCGAAAACCGGCACTAATGAATGCCTTGGCTAAGTTGTTTACACGTTCCGCCAGTTGCGAGTAGGTGAATCTAACTTCCTGATGAATGGAAACAATCGCCTCACGATCAGAATATTGGTCGACTGCATAATCGAAGAACTTTCCAATGGTGCTTCCCAAGAGGGGTTTATCCGAAGGACCACTTGCATAACTTACAGCCAAAGTCATAATGTTCTAATACCCTAGTTTATAGTTTGCGCACACTCTTCTGTAATTATCTGCCTTATTGAGACTTGCATGATGCTAGTCTGGTAGAGCCAGAGATATCAATCTGGCATCAGAACCGCCACCGCAAGCGATCGCGATAAATTGTTTACCATCCAGCATGTAAGTCATTGGCGCTCCCTGAGGAATTCCCGGCAGTTGAATCTCGGCAATCGTTTCACCAGTTGCTTTATCCATAGCTCTAAGTAAGGGTACTCCGTCCGTAATGGCCTGAAATAAAAGTGTTTTGGTGACCATAAGAGGTGCCACAACGGGTGCACCCACTGGACCCGGATCCTTGATTCCTAAACCGATAATCTGTTGCCTAATACCCTCGGCATTAGGCCGAACCCAATCATACTCAGCCGTGTTCAGGTTCAATGCCGATATCCTGCCATATGGCGGCTTTGTGAGAGGTAAACCTTGAGGTCCGCTGATAGTTCTTATACCACCTCTTTGATAAGCGAATTGGGTATCAGAGGGCTTATTCTCTTCAAGCTGAATCACTATCGGGCTTGTCACTGATGGAATGTAGTACATTGAAGTTTCAGGGTCATATGCCGCACCGCTCCACTCAGCGCCACCGGCCCATCCCGGAAGGGTAATGGTTCCATTTAACGATGGTGGCGTGTAAAGACCGCCGTAATCAAATTCTTCAATAATTTGCAGAGCTTCCTGTCTAAGCTCAGGAGTGAAATCGATAAGCGTATCATCACTAATTCCCTGTAGATCAAAAGCGGCCGGTCTTGTTGGAAATGGTTGAGTCAGCGCAGCTCTCTCTCCAGGCACGGTGCTAGGCGGAACTGGTCTTTCCTCGATCGGCCAAATCGGTTCTCCGGTTAAACGATCAAAAATGTATACGTAGGCTTGTTTGGTTACCATCGCAACCGCCTTCACCTGCCTGCCATCTAGATTTATGTCGACCATTGTTGGAGCAGCAGGTGGATCATAATCCCACAACTCATGATGCACGATTTGGTAGTGCCAGACCCGCTCCCCTGTTGATGCATTTAAGGCAACAAGACTCGTGCCAAAAAGGTTGTCTCCTAAACGCTGTCCTCCATAAAAATCATTACCAGGAGTCCCAACAGGTAAATAAACATAACCCAGCTCTGCGTCAGCAGANATCATGGTCCAAATATTGGTCGCTCCTGTCACAGCCCAAGAGTCATCGAGCCACGTTTCATTCCCAAATTCACCTGATTGAGGAATGGTATGAAAAATCCATTTCTGTTCGCCTGAATGGAGATCAAATCCCCTAACATGACCGGGGGGAAGATCCGTCAATTTCTCTGGAGTCATGTCAAACATCGGTTGGTCATAAACAACAGACCCNATTATCACTGTATCACCTACAATAGGCACTGCNGCGGAATGAGCTATCATAGATCGATCAACATCTCGTCCAAGTCCTTCAGTAAGGTCAGCTCTACCGTTCGTACCAAAACTATCGTCGGGTTCCCCCGTCTCCGCATTAATAGACCAGAGGAAAGCATTCGCTGTTGACATNATTATNCGCGGCTCAAAACCATCATNGGTAGGCTTATCCCAAAATGTGACTCCCCGATGATTAAAGCCATTATTGGCNGGCCTTCCTTGCTCCCANGTATTAGTGCTGAATGTCCATTTCTCCTCGCCTGTGCGGGCATCTATCGCAGCGATATATCCCAGCGGTGTGCTTACATAAAGAATGCCATTTCGGGTTATGGGTGTAGCCTTGAATCCGGAAGGAACGAATTGTGGCCGTTCGCTCACTGATTGATTATCGATNGAATCCCAATTCCAGCGAACTTCAAGCTCGTGAACATTGTNTTGATCAATCTGTTGGAGAGGCGCGTATTTACTATGACCAAGGTCATTACCGTANTGCATCCAGTCATAATTCTCTTGCTCAGCGGCCTGGGCAGANGNTGCTTGGAGAACCAGAGCAACCACAATTACNNTCGAGATGACCNTTAAAGCGGATTTCTGTGAATGTGAATTCTTTTGGNACATAGGNNTTTTGTTATGTTTTTCAACACACACAACNTATCAGAACTTTAGATGGNCGACTACCTGTATACCCCGTGAAANAATTGGTNAGTTTGTCTAAAANAGCTGTGGTCCAACGTTTAACGCATCAACCATACGAGCATTNGATTCTGCTTCAGTGAGTATATCCATNACTGTCATGCAGCGGANCTTTCTTATGTGGCTATCTGTCCTCAGATCCTTGAAACANATTACGTTCTGTTCNAGAGGGACAGTCGAGTTATAAGCAATGAGCTCTTCATCTGTCATCTTCCGGAAGGGCTTATCCGTTGTTTGACATGCAGTAACCGTTAGTCCCAAGACGAGAATCCAAGATAAGCATTTGACGAGGCTAGCTAATTTAGACATAGAGTCCTCGATAGACATGAAAATTTGCCACTGTGGAAATNAGTCCAATCCTAAACACCTTCAATCTGTACCACCACTCTTTTCAAGTAAAGATCTATAAGCTGGTCTTTCATAAAGGCTTGCTAAATAACGTTTACAATTGATCTTATAACGATCGCTAAGTCCAAGCCGATCACCAAACTGAAGTGCGTAGCCAACAGCAATGTCAGCAATGGTAAATCTCCCTCCCACCAGAAATTCTTTGCCTTCAAGAGCCGCTTCAACGGATCTTAATCGGGAATGAAACCAAATAGAGTAGTCTTTAGCAACTTCAGGATTTCTGCGTTCCTCTGGTTCTAATCGAGTGTAACGAAGAACTATTGCCAAAGGAAAAGTGAAGGTTGCATCCGACCTGTATAACCAATTCAGATAAGCCCCATATTCCGGNTCCTTTCTGTCTAAGCCCAATCCACNGGNTGAGTATTTCTCGACTAAATATTGACAAATACCCGTTGACTCCGTCATTACTGTATCACCGTCAATGAAGGTGGGAACGGTGCCTAAAGGATTAATGTCCAGATANCCCTTGTATTCAGACCGGGGAGGAAATGGCATCACAACAAGATCGTATGATAACCCAAGCTCTTCTAGTGCCCACATAGGACGAACCGACCTCGAATTCTTGCAGTGATATAGCTTCATTAGCGGCCCTTCCAATTTGGCGGTCTTTTCTCNGCGAANGCTTTTGGTCCCTCAATGAAATCCTCACTTTCGATCATTTGTCGCACNGCCNNGTATTCCTCTCGCATGCCCTTCATTGAATCTTCTAAGGANGCAAAATCAAGAGATCTGTATACTGCATCTTTACTCGCTCTTATTGANAGAGGCGAGCAGGCTAAAATCTCCTNTGCCACTTCATGAGCTCGCTCCAGNGCNTTTCCATCTTCAACCACTTCGTTGACGAANCCCAAATGNTCTCCTTCNTGGGCAGNCACNTGCCTCCCAGTTAGTATCATNCCCAGCGCACGTTTAACGCCNATATGTCNTGGTAGCCGATTNAGTCCNCCTGCGAGAGCAGCCAANCCTACTTTNGGTTCCGGTAATGCGAAAACAGCTTTTTCNGANGCAATAATTAAATCGCAAGCGAGTGCAATTTCAAAACCACCACCCATTGCAACNCCGTTTACGGCNGCAATAACNGGTTTTACAAGGTCNAANCTGGAAGTNAGTCCCGCAAAACCNAGAGGCATNGGTGGTCTTACATTTCCCTCAGCTTGCCAACGNAAATCATTCCCNGCGCTAAACGCGCGCCCCTCNCCGGTNATTATTGCAACCCATAATTCATCATCGCNGGCATATTCGTTAAAAACTTCTGCTAATTCAAGATTCGCNGGCGGATGTAAAGCATTTAAACGNTCTGGACGGTTAATAGTNACGGTCAGTATGCGATTTGATTTGCTAACCTTACAAAATTCGGTCATTAAATACCCCTCTACTGTTTATAAAAGCGTTTTGCTTCTGGGCNAGCGGCCCAAAAAAAGTAGAATAGCTGAAAAATTAGATTTCAGATAAGAGTTTTTATACTTTTACCAATCAACTATACTCTCCCACCTTTTTAACTGGATTAGATATTAAGCTGCAAGCATATAAAGTATATGTCCGAAAACAACTCAACCCTTCTTGAAGGGATAAAAGTGTTAGAACTCACGACCATGGTTTTTGGACCAGCAGCGGGAGTAGTTTTAAGTGACTTCGGCGCCGACGTTATAAAAATCGAACCTCCAGTCACAGGAGATCTGAACCGTAATTGGCACAAAATACCGGGCTTGCCAATTTCAGAAATCCCCTATGCTTTTCAGATGACCAATCGCAACAAGCGAAGTTTAGTTCTCGACCTGAAGAACAGTGATGCACATGAGGCTCTTTGCAAACTGGTAAAGGACGCTGACGTATTCATCACAAACTACCGATTGGACGCAATTTCCAGACTAAAGATTGATTATGAGTCTATGAGTGTCATTAACCCTAAGCTTATTTATGCGCTTGCAACTGGGTATGGTGAAAAGGGCTCTGAGAAAGATAAGCCTGGTTATGACACCATATGCTATTGGACTCGATCTGCGTTCGAGAATCACATTTTCCCTTACGAGGGGTGGCTTCATAACTTCCCTTTTGGCGCGGGAGATCACCCCAGCGGAATGACTCTGTTTGCTTCGATAATGAGCGGGCTTTATAAGCGCCAGACAACTGGAGAAGGCTGCAAAGTAACTACCTCCTTGCTAGCCAACGGAGCTTGGTCAAACTCAGTAATGCTCCAAGCCCAACTATCTAATGCTGAATTTCGAGAGAAAAGGCCTCGCGATAGGACATACAATTTTAGCTCTTTGAACTATACGACCAAAGATAATTTACTCCTAAAATTAACGCTTGTGAATGCGCCGCGAGACTGGAACTCGCTTTGCGAAGCACTAAGACGAGAGGAGTTCATTACTGATCACCGCTTTTCAACACAAGAACAGCGCATTGAAAATATGCCCCTTCTCATTAAAGAAATCAGTGAAGCCTTCCTAGAAGAGGACATGGACTTCTGGCTTGAGCGACTTACCAAATATGACATTCCTCATTCAAAAGTGTTCACTTATGAAGAAGCCGCTGCAGACCCCCAGAAAATAGAGAACGGAGTAATTGTACCCTTTAATCACCCTGAGTACGGGCCAATGAAGACGATTAGTAGTCCATTCGATGTAAGCGGTAGTGACAAGCGCGAGCCAAGTGCTGCTCCAAAACTAGGAGAGCATACTGAAGAAATTCTGCGAGAGGCAGGTTACAAAGGTGATGAACTGGAAAAATTCCTATCAACCTAACAAGTTAGTTCATTAGATTATACCGCTGCACACGTCTTCCTTCTTGCTCAGCTATGTATATATTTCCTTGAGAATCCACTCCAATCCCATGCGGCAGAGTAAACTGGCCCCTGTAACGCCCTGGTCCATTACCAAAGTTTGTTAGAATACGCCCCGATTTTCGCTCTAGTACATCAATCATTACGCTATTTTGATTAACCACAAACATGAATTCCTGCTCCTCGTCCGGAGAGAAAGCTAAAACTACCGCCGAACCCCTTCTGCCGCTGCTTCTACCCAATGTCGGAGATACGGCCGAAAATTGCACAAAGATGTTTCTCAAAAAATTACCGTCCCTGTCAAATACCTGAATCCGGTCTGCTTGGCGGTCACAAACATAAACTAATCCATCGTTAGACAGCCGCAGGCAGTGTGGTAAAGGAGTTATGTCTTGATCTGAATTTGTTCTGAACATCGACCACTGTCTTAAGAATTGTCCTTCACTGTTCATAACAATTATTCTTGAATTACCCCCGGGTAACTCGCCATCAGCAACGTAGATATCTCCCGTATCTTTATCTACATCAACTGCTGCTGGAAGAAAGAATTGAGCTCGGTCAGAATTCAGAGGAGATCCTTGACGTGATCCATCAGAAGAGTCAAATGTCCCTGTTTGACCTATTTGCATTAACATCTCACTGCCATCGTTAGAATATTTCTGAATGTATCCAGTGCCAGCAGCAACTACCCAAATGCTTCCATCTTGCTCTACGTGACAGTCATGAAGCCGCGACCCCAAAGTATCAGAATCTCCCCACCCCCTAACTACTTCCCCTCTCGGATTCAATTCAATTATTGGGGGCGCTAATTTAGCTCCATCGAGATCGGCATCCACGACGTTTTGACGGTTCAATAAATAAACATGGTCGTGGCGGTCAATACACATACCGCCGATTCCACCAGTCAACCAATTGTCACCCATTGGAACACGCGGCCATTGCAAATCGAGCTCATATTGAGGTACTTGCGCAAATGTACTTAGGGAGAGCAGAATGGTTGAGAGAGAGAGACATCGAAGTATTGATACGTTCATATTCATCCTCTTTGTTTAAGTCTTCACTGGAAGTTATGTTTACCGATCTAGTTCTAAAAACACCAACTAATTTAGATCAAACCAGGGACGAAGTTTAGTCCCAAGGATGCTTCCCACAAAGGCAGATAGAAACCAAAGCCACCCGTGCAAACTGGTGGAACCAATACCACTAAAATAAGCTCCTATATTGCAGCCAAAGGCGATTCGAGCCCCATAGCCTAACAATAAACCACCTATCACAGCGGCAATGATCTGTTTTTTCGGCAAAGCTACTGATGGCGAGAATTTCCTAGCCAAATTAGCAGCCGCCGCCGCGCCAAGAATTATTCCAAGATTCATAATTGTAGTGACGTCACTGAAAATACTTTGATGCAGAGAGTTTAGGGGCCCCGGTCGGCTCCAGTATGGCCATACTGAAACATCCAAACCAAAGCTACCCACCGCTTTTGCACCCCAAAGCGCAAAAGCTGAAGTTACACCCCACGGCCTTCCCGCCAGCAGTAATGTTGCGACTTGAATAAAAACCAATGCTAAGGCGCCAGCGAGCAAAGGCCATGGGCCCCGAAGCGTTGAAAAACCACTCCGAGGTTCAGTGATGATGGCCTCATTTCGACTTCTTTCGTACAGAATGGATATATACCAAATCCCAGCAAAAATGACGAAGCTGATGAGTATCCCACCAACGAGACCAAAGCTTTGGGAAAGAGATATAGGTGCGAGGCCCATGGTGTCCTGCCAACTAGACCATTGCCAAGTTCCTAAAACCGAACCGGCTATAAATGCAATCAAGGTAATAAACATTCGCGTATTACCTCCCCCGGCGGTATAAAGTGTGCCCGATGCACATCCTCCTCCCAGTTGCATGCCTAGACCGAACATAAACGCGCCACAAACCACTGAAAAGTTTAAAGGCGCTACCGAGCCCCTCAGACTAACACCAAATAATTCTCCCTGAGCAATTAGCGGAGTGAAGACCAAGACCGTGAGAGCTAACATTATCATTTGAGCTCTCAAACCGGCGCCTCGCCCGGTTCGCACTACCTCACGCCAGGCAGAGGTAAAACCAAACGCGGCATGGTACAGGATGACTCCAGCTGAAAGTCCCACTGAAAACAGTGCTCCTTGACGCCAGCCAAAAGAGTTCACTAAGAAAAGTGAAAAAAACCGCTTAAAAGAAGGATGGTAGCCAACATATAGGGACTCGTGAGAGCAGTAAGCGAATTTACTGCACTTGCAGACTTA
>PAWK01000039.1 GCA_002714195.1 Gammaproteobacteria bacterium
TTCATCCATACAAAGGAGTGACCCTTCTCGTCGCCAGACACCCATTGCGACTCCAGACGCCATAGTGTCTGCGTCTATATAGCCTCTTCCTTGCGCGGTATAAGTGCCACCTGAGCGATCTGAGTTGTAACTTAAATGATAGCTCGCGTATACGCGCCCGTATTCGCCCATGTGGCCTTCCGCTGTAAGAACAGTCTCGGTTTCTCCAAAATCAACAGATGTGATATCCATGTCTGCCCTTGGTTGTCTCTCTTCTAATGTAATTGACATTACTGCCTCCTGTGTGCAAAGTTTTGTATTCAAGAATTTAAGTAAATGTGCTGTTCTCCAAGTCACNTAAACCTAATTTATTGGAAAATACTTAGGCTTAAAGATATAGGTGAAAGGAGCGGGNAATTTTCATCTTCGAGGACTGTGAAAAGCAATCTATGAGATGAGTAAGTTTNCAGTTTTAAGCNAAATTTTTGGGAAAATACTTCATTTGATGAATTTTAAATCGAAAGTAAAATTCATCTTACTTGCTGATAAACATTATGAGAAAAATTAACTTAGAAACCTGGATTCAGCTTTTAGGTATGTTTGGGGTGATCGCTTCCCTCATTTTTGTTGGCTTGGAAATGAGGCAGTCACAGAGGATAGCGTTGGTCAGTCAGATGCAAGAGAGATCTTATACAGCTTCAAATGAGGCCTATGCATTTACGGAGGCCAACCTCGATTGGTTTTCGAGTAAATTCAGTATTCCTCCGGATAGNCAGCTCACAACAGAACAAAAAGCAGCCAGGAATTCTGAGAATGTGAGTTGGTTTATCTATGAAGCGGATTATTTCCAATATTCACAAGGTTTAATGACTGAGTCAGTATGGCAAGCTAAACTCCGCGCGATGGAAGTTAATTTGAAGCGATGTGAGTATCCTGAAATCTATCAGGTTCGGAGCACGCTTGTTGAGGAAGANTTTAAAATGATTTTAGACNAGATGCCCTCTCAGTGTGCAGAGTAATATCAATCCAAATGGCGCCTGATCTAATTTATTTCGCTTCGAATCTTATTAAGATATATATTTAATTCACGTTTTATCGACGGAGCAAAAAAATATAATCCGATTATATTTGGTACTGATATTAGAAATACCATNGCGTCTGAAAAGTCCAAGACGGCAGCTAGTTGGATTGTACTTCCCAGCATAATGAAACCACAGAAAACCAACTTGAATCCTAGTTGTGCTTTAGAAGAATCGCCGACTAAATATAGCCACCCTTGCAGACCATAATAAGACCAGGCCAAGCTAGTTGAAAATGCGAATAGTAATCCAGCGATTGCTAGNGGATANGGNGCCCAACTTATATGATGCGCAAAGGCAGCTGAAGTCAATTCNATACCCTCCAAACCACTATCCATAAGTCCTGNAGGGTAGGCNGTAGANACTATGACTAATGACGTTANGGTGCATATAANCATGGTGTCTATGAACGGTTCTAGCAAAGAAACGATTCCTTCAGAAACAGGCTCTTTCGTCTGGACTGCTGAATGTGCAATAGAAGCTGACCCAATGCCCGCTTCATTGGAAAATACCGCGCGCTGGAAACCNATTACCATTGCGCCAACCATTCCCCCTGTTGCGCTCTGAGCGGAAAATGCTTCGGTGACAATAAGGATAATGGAGTCTATTAAGTGCTCTGCGCTTAAGATAAGAATGGCTAATGCAGANATAAAGTATAGGGTGCCCATAAATGGCACTATCTTACTTGCCGCCCTAGCGATAGATTTAATGCCACCAATAATCACGGCGCCGACTGTAAGCGCCATGAGAAGTCCGAAAAGCCAGCCGCGCTCGTGGAAAAAGCTTTGACTGCCACCNGTGATATTAACGAACTGGACGTAAGCTTGATTCGATTGGAACATATTACCGATACCAAAGCAGCCGATAACTAACGCTAGTGCGTAAAAGCTACCCAGGAATTTACCGATTCTTGGCAGCTGACGTTCAGTCAACAATGTTTCAAGATAGTGCATGGGCCCGCCAGAGACTGAGCCATCTTTATTGATCCTGCGGTACTTGACTCCTAAAGTACACTCCACAAGTTTAGTGGACATACCTAAAAAACCTGCAAAAAATAACCAAAATGCTGCACCTGGACCACCGATACCTATNGCTACTGCGACACCTCCGATATTGCCGATACCAACGGTTCCTGAGATTGCAGTAGACACNGCTTGGAAGTGAGATATTTCTCCGTCTGCATCAGGATCCTTGTAGTCACCTCTAGCAACCTTGATGGCATGGTTAAANCCTCGGATATTGATAAATCCTAAATAGAGTGTAAAGAATAAACCGGCTGCAACTAACCATAAAACTATTAATGGTGTNGCCTGCCCAAAAAAATTGATTTCAAAAAACACTGCGGAGGACAACGCTGCGGTCAAAGGGCCTACTANGGTTTCGACCGTATCATCAATCGATGCACCAAAAGAAGATTGNATGAAAAACATGAATAACAGGGTTGCTATGGTTTTTTTCATTAGGAGATCATCAATTTAGTATACTTNTNATCGTTATTGTGANTANGTTTAAGCAATGTCCTTNTAGTGTACAGTATTATTTCATGAATGGTTGNAGTGATAAAAAANCAATAAGAGATTGAAACAGAGTAAAGGTAATTGTTGGTAGTATTAATCTTGTGTATGATTTTNGGGTAGAAGAGNAGCGATTTTGAATAGAATATGAAGCTAGCTAAGTTCTAGAGCTAGTATTGTGATTGGGAAATTTTGTGATTAGAGAGAAAGCAATAGCTGGCGCTTTAGGCGCCGAGATAGAAGGAATTGATTTAACTCGAGCNCTTTCTGCAAACGACTACAAGCAAATCCGGAAATTGCTAATCGAGCATGAAGTNATNTTNTTTAGAAATCAAGATGTTAGCCCAGCTCANCAGAAGGCTCTAGCGGATTCATTTGGACCGTTACAAACNCATCCCGCTTATGAGACCGTTGAAGGTTTTCCGGAGATCACNATTTTGGAAAGTACTGCCGAACAGCCAACTAAGATTGAGGCTTGGCATAGTGATATGACATTTCTTAAGCATCCACCGATCGCATCGATCCTTCGCTCAAAAATCACTCCTGAGAAAGGTGGTGATACGCTTTGGGCAAGTATGACCGTCGCCTATGAGAAACTTTCGGGAAATATGAAGCGNNTTTTGGATGGNTTNTCTGCTGTTCATGATTTCCGACATGGCTTTAAAGAGAGCTTGGAGGAAGAAGGTGGAGCAAACAGGCTTGCAGAGGCAGTAAAGAAAAACCCTCCAGTCGAGCATCCCGTGATTCAAATCCATCCAGAGAGTGGAAAGAAAGTAGTCTTCGTCAATAGTCTTTTTACGACACATATCGTTGGTCTTAACCGGTCGGAGAGCCGGGCGATATTAGACTTNNTGTTTGATCATATTAAAACGCCAGAGTTTACCTGCCGCTTCAACTGGGAACCAAATTGCGTAGCGCTATGGGATAATCGTAGCACGCAGCATAAACCTATCAATGATTATTTCCCTGCGCATCGAAAACTACATCGAATNACCATTTATGGTGATAAGCCATATTGAAATTATCGTNGATTGAGATCAGCTTTGATAAAATTCACTATCCATTTACCTACTTCACGGGCGTCGGTAGTTTTGGAAAGTGAATCGAGNCCCTCCTGGTAACGAATATCTCCGAGATCCTCTTTTCGCAGGTCCATAAGTGAGCGAGAAAATTCACGATTGAACTCGGGATGTCCTTGGAAGGTGAGAATATGATTTTCGATCTGAAGCATTGAGTAAGGGCAGAAATTGCTACTAGCAAGAACGACACTCGATGGAGCAGGTTCCACTATTTGGTCCTGATGACTGCAAACTAAATTGTAAGTTCGACCTTCACACTCGTAAGAAGTAGCTGCGTTNGTGAGNGTGGACTCGTGAACACCGACCCCCCANCCCTTTTCAGACTTCTGCGTTTTGCCGCCCAAGAAGTGCGCNACCATTTGATGACCAAAACAGATNCCGACGAGCTTTTTCTTTTTTCGATGCAATTCTTGGACAAAGCTTCCAAGTTCTTTTACCCANTNGATCTCATCGTAAACGCTCACCTTACTGCCGGTAATAATGTATCCATGGACCTCATTGATGCGCTCAGGGTATTTTCCAGAGATAACATCGTAGGTGACTAGTTCTATGTCAGGCTCGACATCAACNAGCAAGCCTTCAAACATATCAGGATATTCGCCGAAACTGGCTACCAGTTCGTGTCGAACCGTGTCTGCTTTCAGTATGCCGATCTTCATAAAAAACGTAATAAAGCGAGATGCTGATCAAGATATAACNAAGAAGAAGCTTAACTCAAAGCGTCCCGCCACGGAATAGGAGCGGTCTGGATAATTTAAAGATANTCACACTATTTGTACAATCGCGTGAGTTTTCAAAGCCTGAGGCCCGCGCTATGACCGAATTAGTGCATAGAGTCTGAAAGGTCTTCGAACTCATCAATGTCCAGATCAATTTTTCGTTTCTCTAATCTTTCTTCGAGCTTCCGGCGCTTAAGCGTCAAGTCAGGCCTGANCTCATAATCNTTAGTATCCCGGAGAGNCAANGTTGGTAATTCAAACATTTAAGTATCCTTCAAATGAATCNGNTTAGAAGTTNNNAACGAGAGATATGATTTTTGAGATTTACAATGCAAGGAAAAAACGACACGTGCTTGTCGAATTCAGCAAAACAAGGTTCTTTTAGGCGAAAACTAACTAACGCGGTTTCTCAAAATGGTCGTCTAGACTTCAGCAGTCTTTTGTTTTTTAACCCATGTTACATGACGCTGAATTTTTGAATCTTTCCTAAGTCTCTCAAGATCGTGAAAATTCTTAGCGAGTTCCATCTCAGAATAAATCTTATGCAATCCTTTGTGACAAAATCGACAAATCCAAATACCGATATTCAATTCTTTCCGTGTGAAATTTCTCCGGTAAAAAGTTCTCCGATGAATTTTTCTAGGGATTAAATGATGAAATTCAAGTAGCCTTTTTTTTCGGCATAGTGTGCATTCAGCGGGGTGATTTCTTGGCGCCATTAATTTTGAAGGAGCTTAACTAAAGTAACAATTGCTTAGCTGTAGTACTCGATAGCCGTGATTTTTCCACATATCGACCACGCTTTGACGGTCTTCAAAAATGCATAGAACATCCTCAGGTCTTAATCCAAAATGCCTCATCATTTCAAGTTTCACTTGATCATCCTCTCTAGAGTCGCTCTCGTTTCGCATGGTAAGAGTCACGCCAAACTTCTTAAAGATATCTTCTTGGTCTTCAGGTCTCCGATTGTCTCTGAAGAAATGTTTGTGTAACCAATTTTCTGTACTCTTGCGTATGGCATTACTGCGGCTTGTAAAAAATTTTAGATTTCTAATTGGAATTGTCTCTTTTTGATCTCCAGACCATAAAAGTTTCACAATTTGAATCACATCGAATATCGGTTTGTCATCGATGCAAGCATTGTTAAAGGCCTCCCAGTCAGGCGATTCTTTGATCCCACCGTNGTTATCTTTGATATAGTGCAATCTATGGCTCAAATCAGCTATCGTTCCGTCGAGATCACATATAATGGTATCTTTGCTCAAATTTACCCCCTAAACCTTAAGTTGATAGAACCGTTTAACCTAGAAGCAAAGACTGAGACGCCNTCAAGTTACTAACTTACTTTTTCATTCTTGAAAAANTAATTGTTCCAGACTCATCATCGAGNTTNAGTTCNACNACTGCAAAATGGAAATTACCGTCCGATACNTCGTCAAGGCTGTATAGTGTCATAGTCCTCTTTTTTCGCACCCNAACACCGCTTAAAGAGGCAGTGTTCCGCTCATCTCCCTCTCCATAGCCCACTGCTTTCCCAGTGAATGCGCCTTGCGTCGCAATGCTTGGGTTAAGTGTCAGATTGTAGGTGAGATAGATTAATCCATAAATATCNTGGTGCCCGGTTACATTGATTGAGCCTCCGTGTTCGGAAAGGGTTACAGATGTGATTTTGGCGTCATTGAAAGTCAATGTATCTCCTTCAAATTTAACCAGCTCTGATATTGACATAAAAGCATCCTCTAGATTTATAGTGAGATAAAAACAGTTTTTATAATCTCACAAAAGGCAAATTAGGGGAAAGTCTCTCTGTAAACCGAAATATTCGACTCAACATGTTACCGATGTGTAACGGCTAACATCAGTACGCCAGAGGCTGCTATCAAAAAACTACCAAATAGCATTAANNTGTTTATNTTTTCGTCAAAGAAAACAACAGACAGTCCGAGAGCAAACAAGAGGCGCGTATAACGAAACGGGGCGANTACCGAAATTTCTCCGGAACGAGTAGCAAGAACTACAGCGCAATAAGCAAGCGAGGCTGTACACACTGAAGCAGCCAAAAGTAAAACGTCCTCTAAGGAGGGCGCTTGGAATGANTCAAAAAATGGTATTGTAATTATTCCAGCAGATAGGGAAGCAAAAAAAGCCCAGAATGAAATGGTAATTACCGGTATGGAAACGGAGATTGATCTGGTAATGATGTCTCTTATGGCAAGGAAGAAAACCGCTGCAACTGCAAATAATGTAGCCGGCTTGAACCCTTCGAGGCCTGGCTGAGTGACCAACAACACACCTATAAAACCAATAAGGACAAGACCCCACTTTAAGCTAGAGACCTGCTGTTTAAGGTAAAACGCACCGCCTACAACCACCACTAGCGGTGTAGCCTGAATGATTGCCGATGAGATGGATAGAGAGCCATGTACGATGGCAGTGACAAAAGATATGGCTGCTGCTAGTTCGCATAGCGAGCGAATCAAGAACCAAGGGTTCCTGATTTCAGCACTGAACAGAGGAATCGCTCGATAACTGGCGGCTAAAAAAAATGCAATTAAACCGCCAACTCCGATCATTATTAAAATCTGAGGAATTGGCATCGAATTTGATAATTGTTTAATGATTGCATCCTCAATGGCAAAACCAGCCATGGCAACTACCATGTAAAAGATACAGTGCATATTCTCTAGCCGGGTCGATTTGTTTGACATCCCTCAGATCCTTACTGTGCATCAGGTAAATTTTATTTCAGTTTCTTTCGCTACGTCGCTAGTCGTTGTCCCACGATATGCCGTATTTATTGCTGATTATATGCTATAAGTGGAAGGCTTAACTCAAAGTATTTACGGAGGGAGCTTTAATAATGATAGTACGCATGAGCACCCAATGTTTTTTCTCAGTATTCCTTATTCTGAGTTTTAGCCTGCAGAACCATGCTCAAGAAGACATTCCGAGAAATGGGCTTGGCCGACCCGATTTCCAGGGGTATTGGGAGAATCTACATGAGATTCCGGAACAAAGGCCAGAGAGATTTGGTGATAGAAGAACCTATACAGATGAGGAGGTTGAAGAAATCTTGTCCGGGATTACGCAAATTCAGCAAGCTAGGGAAACGAATCTTGACGCCAACCGAGCTCCCCCAGAATACGGCGCAAGGATAACGAATAGAGCAGATGATGATTTCGATGAGTTTCCGAGTCAACTCATGCAAATCAATGGAGAGTACAGGACCTCAATAATCGTTAAACCTCTCAATGGACGAATTCAGAAGGCCGAAAATGTTGTGGATTATTATGAGGAATTTCGCAGACAGGGATTTAACATCTATGACGGCCCTGAGATGACGGGAGCAAATGATAGATGTCTACATATGGGCTGGGTTTTTCCATATATGGGTACTACTGGCTTGAGCAGATATGGGCAAATAGTTCAAACAAATGATTTTTTAATGATTCTCGGAGAATACCCTTATACGCCAAGGATAATCCCGATAAGAAAAGCGGGTGTCGAGGATGGGTATTTTTCAAATAGATTTCCGCGGTGGATGGGGCACTCATATGCCTATTGGGAGGAAGATAGATTAAAGGTAATTACACGAAAGATTCGAGATGAGCAGTCAAATGCGCCGGCGAACGCTTTAACCACCAACGGTCTCCCGGTTTCGAGCGATAGCTCTTCGGTAGAGGAAACTTACGAACTTCTCTCTAAAACTCAGATCTTATATCGATGGGAATTTATCGATGATGATTTTTTAACGGAGAGTGTTGTGGGCGAGGTACTCTTAACGCGCATGTCTGGCGGCAGACGTATTTACGAATATGCATGCCATGAAGGTAATTATAATTTAGAACTTATTCTTCGTGGAGCCCGTCGCGCTGACTGGGAGCGTCAACAGGCTAATTAATCAAGACGAATTAGTCCAATTTGAAACCCATGCTTTTTAGACATTAATGGACTTCATAAGGGGTAGCCTTTATTCTTCAACAGGCGCTATTTGTGGAGGTTCCTATGCAAGTAAAAACTATTCATGCCTTATTACTCTTTGGGTTTTCTTGTCTGGTATTCGGTCAAACTAGTGGTCAATCAATCGGTGTTCCCGTTGAACCATTGGAAGATGGTCCCTGGGTCTTCGATACTGCTGAGCAGCATAAAATTCGGGTCAGTGTTTTAGCAAGAGGAATGTCTCATCCTTGGGCGATCGCGTTTCTCCCAGATGGAGGTATGCTTGTTACTGAGAGGGAAGGAAGGCTCAGGCTTGTGCAAAATGACAAGTTGATAGAAGAACCCATTCCGGGCGTCCCTTTTGTCAGAACCGACGGCAATGGTGGGCTTATGGATGTCGCTATACACCCNAANTTTTCGGAAAATCAGCTGGTCTACCTGACCTATACCAAGCCGGTAGAGAATGGTTGGGGTGCGCCGGCCCTNGCAGTAGGGANTCTTNTAGACGGNGCTTTNATTGATACCCATGATATTCTCGTTACTGAGGCATATGAGGGGAACTCTGGTTTAAATGGTCGCGTGGCTTTTGGCCCCGACGGAAAGGTGTATATGTCGACTGGTGGAAGGGTTGGCGANGCAGCGCAAGACCCTATGAGTTTGAGGGGTAAGGTTCTTAGATTGGAAGATGACGGACGCGTGCCTATTGATAATCCTTTTAGAAATCGTCTCAATTATCGACCAGAGATTTTCACTCTTGGACATCGTAATACACTTGCCCTTATTCAACACCCAACTTCTGGAGAGATATGGCAGCATGAAAACGGGCCAAATGGTGGAGATGAAATTAATATTCTATTGCCCGGGGGCAACTACGGGTGGCCGCTTGTAAGCTTTGGAAGATTCTATTCCGGAGGAAGGGTTAATGAGCATCCTACACGGGAGGGTTTGCAAACTCCTTTATTAGTTTGGTTACCAGCGATAGCAGCATCGGGAATGGCAGTTTATACCGGAGACAAGTTTCCAGCATGGGAAAACAACGTGTTTATAGGATCGCTACGAATGGGAGGTATTCCTGGTACTGGTCATTTGCAGCGAATTGTATTTAANGAGAACACAGAGGAGATGCGAAGAGAATTACTTCTAACGGAGTTAAAAAGAAGAATTAGAGAAGTTCGTGAAGGCCCAGATGGTCTGCTTTATCTGCTTACAGACGAAGAAAATGACGGTGCTCTACTCAGGATTGAGCCTGCTGCTAACAAGATGAATTAGATGCTAGCTAAATAGGGTAGAAAACCGTGTTCATTGTTTTTTCGTTTCTCTGAACTTAGGTCTCAATAAAATAACTTTAAAACTCGTGGAATTAGTTATGATAGGTTCGTTGCAAGTTCTTTTATCCGGCATTATTGCGGGAATGATTATTTTTCAAGCCGGAGTTGTCGCGCCAGCACTCTTTAAGAATCTACCTGCTGAGCAAGCAGGTCCCTTTTTACGCTCTGTATTCCCAAAATTATTTGGTATAGCATTTTTACTCGGATGCGTCGCGTTCGTTTTGTCATTTATTGATAATGGTGGAGCAGCCTCAAAAATCGTTTTCTTGGTTACTGTTGTAGCGATGGCGATTTGTTATTTAGTAATACCGGCTACGAATTCTGCGAAAGATTCAGGGGAAGAAGGCACCTTCAAAAAATTGCACAGCTTGAGCGTAATATTAACTCTGATTGTCCTTGTGTTGAACGTTATCTGGGTTTTTTTCAGTTAGAGTTCAACTGGGGCATTTCTGGATAAGCAGTGGAGAGGAGTCAATATATGAATGAAATTCAGCAAAGCGGCTTTACCTATGCACTGNTCATGCTGNTTGCNGGAATTGGAATTCCAATTATGGCTGCATTAAATGCGGANTTGGGAATAAAGCTACAAAGTTCTGGCGTNGCTTCAAGCATTTTGTTTCTTGTGGACCTGCTTGGATCATTGGTCTATCTGTTTATAGTAGAAGGAAGGATGCCTAGTTTTTCAAGTTTAGATGTACCTATCTACTTTTATTTTGGTGGAATTTTCGTATTGTTCTATGTGCTCAGTATCGCTTGGGTAGCACCTGGTTTTGGAGTCGGAAATGCCATCGCTTTTGTTTTACTTGGTCAATTAATTGCGATGGCAACAATTGATCAATTTGGTTTATTGGGAGCTCCTCAGGCTAGCCTCACGACTTTAAGAATCTTTGGTCTAATATTAATGGCTATTGGAGTTTTCTTTGTAGTAAGAAAATAATATACGGTCCTATATACTGGTTTCCCAAATAATAAAAAGAAGTGGAGGTAGGCTCATGAAGAGTAGCAAATTTCTTTTTAGAGTGCTGTGTACTTTATTACTACCCAGCTGTGGTGCGGTTGATGAGGATGGCAACATATTGGCTGCAGAAGATCCCGGATCCCTGCCTCTGGCGGGTGGAGCTTTTACCAAGTACACTATAGGTAGAAAACTTTAAGAAGAGTAGAGCATTCGTTTAAATGAGTAAACGAATGTTCTACTTGTTTATTTTTATCTAATAATGCAACAAAAAAAAAATAACTGGATCTATCGCCATTCGCTAAGCGCTCGAATTTGCCATTGGGTAATGGCATTGTCTTTCTTTTATCTCCTCTACAGTGGGGTAATGATATTTCTGCACTTTCCTGAGCTCTACTGGGGTAAAGTAGGATTTCAGGGATATCCTGCAATCTTTAAACTAGAGGATTGGGGTATTTCTTGGGAAGAGGCTGAGAGGTTAGGTGATCGCCGCTGGGGCCGAAATTATCATTATCTTTTTGCATGGATTTTTGTGATAAATGGCATTGTCTATTTGCTCTTTAATGGGTGGAGAAAAGCGTTTTATTTGAAAATGTTTCCAAAACTTTCGGAGCTATCTTACAGTAGTCTAAAGAGTTTTCTTGCTAACTATATAAAAAGTTCTGAAAAAAAAGATATGAGTGCGGCAGGCTACAACGTAATTCAGAAGGTAAGTTATGTATTTATCTTATTCGCCCTCTTTCCCTTTATGATTGTAAGTGGGTTAGCTCAAATGCCTGCTTTTACCGCGATCTCGCCAGAGTTAATTGATTTATTTGGCGGCAGACAGACTGCAAGAACTCTCCATGTGATCTGCACTGTATTAATGGTTTTATTCTTTGTCGTACATTTAGTTCAAGTTTTCGCAGTAGGCGTCAAAAATCAGGTTAGAGCTATGATAACGGGAAGTTATGAAAGACCAAAAAGCGAGTTGGAGATACGAAAATGAAAAAACTTGGATCGCCGAATGGAACCAGAAAAGCCACCCTTTCACGAAGAGATATCATCAAACGAGGCGGTGCTCTTAGTGGGATTTTATTGACGGGTTGCGACTCTCAATTCTATAGACCTCCTGTAATCCGGGGTGGCTTGATGGGAGTGGCCGATGTTTTGACGATGGCGACTCAACGTAGCATAATGTCGAATGATCAATTAGTTCAAGAGCATGATCCA
>PAWK01000040.1 GCA_002714195.1 Gammaproteobacteria bacterium
GTAAAGAGTGACGTAAGTTTTAACTGACTCGTCCTTGGGTTAGGGCTTTAAAATGGTTAGACGTTTATTTATGGGCTTCAAAGTCTAATCATTTTGGTCTTATTCATGTGTTTAGAACCCTTGAAAAATCGGTTTAGCCTCAATTGTTTCCCTAATTTCATTTAGTCTCTCTAGATATTCTGAGCTACTACTATCGGCATATATTGAGTTGAAAGCTGACTCTGATATCCCGTCTCGATTATTTCCGACCTCTGGCATAAAATCTGATTCGGCTTCTAGCTCAGATAATCGTCTTTGCATTTCAATGGCAGAAGTTTTATTTTGCATAGCTAAGCTTGCTAAGGTGACACCAACTGAATTCGCGGTTAAATCTGAGAAGCTAAACCCAGATCTATATCTTGCATCATATGTTTCCTTTGTTGTCGATAAAAGGACGGCCAACTCAGGTCCGAGTGAAGCAGTTATGGCAGCAATCGAAGCGACGTGCTGTGCTAGATCTTGTCGTCGACGAAGTCGCACCTCAATGAATCTCGCTCGAGGCAATTCTGCCGCCGTGTCTCTTCCTAATAGCTTTGAGATGTCTTCATTATTTACATAAACTGCCAGTGTTTGAAAAAGCGTTCTATTTTCAGCTTGCGGATCAGCTCCTGCCATAGAATTTTCATAAGCTGCCTCAAAAGTCGGCGCAAGAAGCTCGCTCATTGATATTGCACGAGTATCAGTAGAAATTGTTGTCACGAGGTCATTTATGACTAGATAGTGACGGATAATGCGTTCTTGGTCCTCCGATGAAATGAATAAGCGCTGAGCTTGGTCACTCAACTCTGAGATTAATTCCGGTTCCCAAATTACTTGAATCTGAAACTTCGAGTCAGCGACAGATTTNATTGNCACCTTCTTNAGGATTTGTTCTATAGATTCAAAAGTAGTGGATANGTTTAGAGTATTANTTTCAANGATTNTAACGAGCTGAGCTGTCCAGCTCTTTGGGATCTGNAGTTTACCAATAGAAAGTTGGTCAAGGTAAAGTCGGCCATTGCGGTGCAGAAAANTACCTTTAACTGTTACATATAATGCCATCCANTCAGATAGTGGCCNCCAGTCTATCGTAGACTCTATTTTTCGTTCNTCTGTTGAAACCCTAGCATTCCANTTATTTGATAAACCTGACATCCTTAATGAGTGGCGTATTAGAAGATTTATGTCAGAAGTGTTTAAAGATGCGTCTTCGAGGCTCGGTTCACTGAGGGATTCAGGAGCTATGCTCAATATCAAATTTTCAACAATTGACACCTCTCTTGCGGTTAACGGTCTATTTTCAGGAATTGTTGGTCTGGTTTGCAAAGTAAGTAACAAAATAACGAAAGGACTGCTTAATAAGAAAACGATCGAGGACCGAAGAAAGTAGCGTGTAAAACTTGTAAAAGACTTTTTCAATTACTTTCCTTNGGAACAACAACAAGTTATGTATCCTTTCATACCTAAATTTACCAGATATTTAGATTTAGTGTGTAGTGTGTGTGAGACGCCGTAGCAGATTTTCTTATNGGGTCGATATCTTAATTGTAAAAAGCTGAGAAATTCTATTGTTAACANGTAAAGTAAAACCTTAATAAATCAAATCTTGACGCTACTACCCGTTGTCTATCAAAATTACACAAATTGTTAACGGTGTAAACTACATGATCAACAGAACCGCAGTCAGCTTACCTAAAATTCTCTTCAAGTGTATGAAAAGCATAGCTTTAGTGTTGTTTTTGACCTCTATCCTGGGTTCATGCGGTACAACTTTAAGCCGAAATGCTGAATTAGCGGTTCAAGACGCTGACCGCACAGCCACTCAACAAGCCCTTGCGAGGGCCGCGCAAGAGAAAGAGCGACAGCGGGTTCTGGAAGAAGAGAAAAGTCGGCGAGAAGCTGCTGCTAGGGCTCGCCAAGCTGAGGATGAGCAAAGAAGAAGCTTGGAGCAAGAAGCTGAAAGAGAGCGTCTTGCGCAAGCGGCGCAGCAAAGGCTTGAGTTGGAGGAACAACAACGAGCTGCTGCTCTAGAGGAGCAGATTCGGCAGGAAGAATTAGAGCTTTTGGCTGCAGCAACGGTTGAACGAGACAGGAAGTTGGTCAGAATTTCGGAACTCGAAAATCGACTCAGCGAAATTCGCCTAGAAGTTAGTAATAGTGAAACTACAGTTTCAGCGTTACAAGCTGCAATTGCGGCGGCTGAAGAATTGTTGGAAGTGTTGACCGCAGAGCAAGTCAAATATGAAGATATCGATGAATCAGGTTATCCTAGTCAGCCCCTTGCAAAGGAATTGATTGTGGAACTTGAATCTCGAAGGGACGAGTTGGNAAGGCAAGCAGCNCCGCAATAATAAAATCTGTCGTTAGTATTAACTCATCTTTAANCGATCAACACCTNGTCCATTCTCAATAATTTTACTTAAAGTTTAAACTTAGACTTCAGTTTCATTATCGATATGTTTGACAATTAGTGCGGCACTAGTAAGTGCTGAAATTTGGCTCATAAAAGTTTAAGTCAATTGATAGTCTTTGTTTGTATGTACCATTATGTTACAGTGCGCCGCTTTGAACTCAACAAACCACTTTTTGGGAGACATGGGTAGATGTCGGCAACAATTTTNATAACAACATTAATGTCAGTGTTTGGCTTAGGTATTGCTTACTTTTACATGAAAAAGGTGACTGGTATTCCTTTAGATATGGGCCTAGAGGAAAAAGATGGAACGAGACTAAAGTTCATTCATGGCGCCATAGCTAATGGTGCAATGGCTTTTCTCAAGCAAGAGTATAAGTTTCTTACCATTTTTATGGTTGTTTTTGCAGCTATCATAGCGATTCTAATAGACGACACCCATACACCAGATACTCGTGAAGGCATTTATACTGCGCTAGCATTTTTATTTGGTGGCGCCATTTCAATTGCTTCAGGTTACATCGGCATGAAGGTTGCGACGCAAGGAAATGCTAGAACAACCGTTTCTGCAAAAAAAGATATATCTGAAGCATTCGATGTTGCTATCAACTCCGGGGCGGTGATGGGCTTCGCGCTGGTGGGGCTAGCTACACTTGGCTTGGTTCTTATATATGTTGTCATGAAATTTCTTCTGGCAGATTTGGGCGAAGANAATAATCATATTTTAATGGAAGTAATAGCAGGGTTTGGACTAGGTGGGTCTACAATTGCTCTATTTGCACGAGTTGGTGGGGGTATATTTACTAAAGCGGCTGACGTAGGTGCGGATTTGGTTGGAAAAGTGGAACAGGGGATTCCAGAGGACGACCCCAGAAACCCGGCCGTCATCGCAGACAACGTTGGAGATAACGTAGGTGATGTTGCCGGTATGGGAGCTGATTTATTTGGTTCTTGTGCTGAGAGTACATGTGCCGCGATGGTAATAAGTGCNGTAGTTTTTGCTGCGGATCCAAACGCTTTGCTTTATCCGATTCTNATAAGTGCTGTTGGAATCCCGATTAGCTTGGTCACAAAGTTGCTTGTAGGAGTTTCAACTGAAGAAGATGTTGCTCCAGCCTTGATGAAGTTNCTTATAATTTCTAGTGCTTTGATGGCTGTGGTGATGTTTTTCTTCACGTCAGCGATGATACCTGAGTTCTTTGAGTTGAATGGAGAGCAGTACACTAGTATGGGAGTTTATTGGTGCTTTCTATCTGGTCTTATTGCGGGCCTAGCAGTTGGACTCCTCACTGGATATTACACATCGGAAAATTATGAACCTGTGAAGGAAGTAGCTAGATCATGCGAGACTGGTGTTGCAACAAATATCATCTACGGGTTAGCGCTGGGATATAAATCTACAGTCCTTCCGTACTTGGCGATTGCCGCTAGTATATTTATATCTTGGGGTCTAGCAGGTATGTATGGAGTTGCCATTGCTTCACTCGGCATGCTTGGCACTTTGGTAATTGCTTTAATGATTGATGCGTATGGTCCGGTTGCTGATAATGCAGGTGGAATTGCAGAAATGGTTGGATTAGAAAAAGAAGTCAGGCGACGAACAGACATACTCGATTCGGCTGGTAATACAACGGCTGCTATAGGAAAAGGATTTGCAATAGGTGCCGCAATTCTCACTTCCCTTGCTTTGTTTGCGGCATTTATCACTGCGGCATCAACATTGGCGGGAGAACCCATTTCAATGAGCCTTCTCGATCCGCTGGTCTATACAAGCTTGTTTATTGGAGCGGTTCTTCCATTTCTTTTCACAGCCATGACTATGAAGTCAGTTGGCAAAGCCGCTTTCGATATGATTGAGGAAGTGCGTAGGCAATTTAAAGAAATACCTGGCATTATGGAGGGTACTGGGGAGCCTGACTATGCTCAATGTGTCGCTATTTCTACACAAGCCGCCCTGCGAGAAATGATAGCGCCTGGAATTCTTATTATGGGAACACCATTGGTTGCAGGTTTTCTGTTTGGAGTAGAGGCGGTTGCTGGCTTATTGGCGGGATCATTGGTTGCTGGAGGTGTTCTTGCAATAGCTTCATCAAATAGCGGAGGAGCATGGGATAACGCCAAGAAATACATAGAAGCTGGAAATCTTGGGGGAAAGGGTTCGGAGGAACATAAGGCGGCAGTAGTTGGGGATACAGTTGGAGATCCCTTGAAAGACACCTCGGGACCTTCCTTAAATATATTGATTAAGCTATCAGCGATCCTAAGTTTGGTATTCGCGCCCTTTTTTGTGCAATATGGAGGCATATTGCTGTAGTGAGGAACAGAATAAAGGGGCGTCAAGCCCCTTTTTTNACTTGTCAATTTAGATAGTTTCGAAATGAAAAATTATCCATTCATCTGAGTTTTCCCTGGTCTCCGAGCCTTGAATAGACCAAAACGTTCGTACATTTTCTAAACATTGATAAATTCTAAACGAATCTGTGTCTTCAATAATTAAATTTCTGACAGCAGGATTAAGTGTGTAGTTTGAAATTTCAGTAAGTTTCCAACCCCCATTGAGTGTTCTCTCGATACAATCGCTATGTTGCAGCAAGTCAATGTACTCTAATTCGGTTGTTGCATAACCAAGCGGAGAAATTTCTTTATTTATTAGTACTTCAACACCCTCATGTTTCTGGTCATTCTTTTGAAAAACGATAGAGCTTAAATAAATGGTTACGTCGCGTTCATTAAATAACACAATCCTCATTCCATCATCTGAATCAACGGTCCAAGCAGAAGAATAAAAAGCGAATTTGATGCCGCTTGTATAATCGGCCTCTTCAGATCCAGCAAAGGTTGCTGTTGATAGGGCTGCTAATATGCATCCAAGATGCGTTAATATTTTTTCAAGCCTAATAGTAGAACACATCACCTAATTCTAACGGTCTTGATTACGGTGTGCCATTCCTATTTTCTTTTGACTTCGTATAAATGATAATTGTTATACACTTGTTCAGGTAAGAACTATACTTGTACTTTTTTGGAAGGATAACAGTTTAATCAAATGAGTGGCTATAAGAATCTGGTGTGTATTGCCTCTGGGAAAGGAGGTGTTGGTAAGTCAACAACTGCGGTTAACTTGGCGTTATCCTTAGCTAAGCTTGGTAAGCGGGTAGGGCTTTTGGATGCGGATATCTACGGCCCAAGCATACCTTTGATGATGGGCATAGAGTCTGGCAGAAAGCCTGAAATTCGCGATAGAAAATTTATGTTGCCCATTATGGCTCACGGAATTGAAGTTAATTCAATGGGTTTACTTGTGGATGAAAATACAGCCATGGTATGGCGAGCTCCTATGGTAATTTCGGCATTTAATCAGATCTTAAACGATACAGTATGGGGCGATAGGGATTATTTAATCGTGGATATGCCACCAGGGACTGGAGACATCCAACTTAGCTTGAGCCAATCCGCTAAAATTACCGGTGCTTTAATTGTAACTACTCCTCAAGATGTGGCTCTGTTGGATGCAAGAAGGGCCATTGAGATGTTTAATAAAGTTGAGGTGCCCGTAATTGGCATTGTTGAGAATATGAGCGTCCACGTTTGCAAAAATTGTGGCTATGAGGAAGAAATCTTTGGTTCTGGGGGGGGAGAGAAACTCGCTTCACAGTATCAAACTGAGGTGATAGGGCGACTGCCTTTGGACATAGGTGTTCGTGAGCTAACTGACGCTGGTAGACCAATTGTAGATTCATTTCCATCGGGTCCTGCTGCGCAAGCTTATATGCAGCTATCTGCTAATCTGGAAGAGAGGATCTCACAAAGCGGAGCGAATGGTGTTGTTGAACCGATATTTTCAGTAACTGAAGACTAGAAATTAGTTTGTACACATTAGCCTGTTAAAGATTAGTAATATATTCCAAATAGTCTTACGCAATAAAGTACTCTAAAAAGGAGAAGAATTTTGGATAAATTAAATGATTTCCTAATTTATTTAGATGGGTTCTTAGGTTCAGCAGTTTGGTTTCCAGCATTACTTTTGTTAACAGGTTTGTTTTATTCGTTCTATCTTCGTTTTCCTCAGATTCGTTACTTTCGACATGCTATTTCAGCTACGGCAGGGAAGTTTGATAAGGAAGGGGCGCAGGGCGAAACAACTCACTTTCAAGCACTTTCTACAGCACTCTCTGGAACGATAGGTACCGGGAATATTGGGGGCGTAGCCCTTGCTTTGCACTTAGGAGGTCCCGCTGCTCTTTTTTGGATGTGGATGACTGCATTCTTTGGAATGACTAGTAAATTTGTCGAGGTGACTCTCTCACACAAGTACCGAAGTGTGGCCGATGATGGAACCATTTCTGGTGGGCCTATGTACTATATGGAAAAGGGGTTAAATGCTAAATGGCTTGCGGTTATATTTGCGCTAGCTACTGTTCTAAGCTCCTTCGGAACAGGTAGTTTACCTCAGATTAATGCCATTGCTTCGGGCCTTGAAGCGACTTTTAATCTCGAGCCGTTAATAACTGCCAGCGTGCTATCTGTTTTGCTAGCATTTGTGATTATTGGTGGTATAACGCGAATTGCCAAAGTAGCGGCGGCTGTTGTACCGACTATGGCTATAATTTATGTGATGGGCGCTTTTGCCGTGATTATTCCAAACTTGAATAATGTAATACCTTCCTTTTTATCTATTTTCTCGGATGCGTTTACTGGATCTGCCGCTACGGGAGGTTTTTTAGGTGCGACTTTTGCATATGCTTTTGATAGAGGTGTAAACAGAGGTCTATACTCTAACGAAGCGGGGCAGGGATCGGCGCCGATAGCTCATTCAGCTGCTAGAACNGATGAGCCAGCAGAAGAGGGAATGGTTGCTATACTGGAACCGTTTATTGATACTATTATTGTATGCACTATTACCGGATTAGTTATCCTCTCGTCAGGAGTTTGGGCTGAAAAATTTGAAAATGAATTTCAACGTGCAGATATGATTTTTGTCGAAGGTTCTTATGAAGAATCTATTTCGGATGATTACAAGCAGTTATTTAGTTTTTTGAATGGTAACGAGTCGAACATTAGAAGGTTCAATGGTTCAATTCGGGTCACTGCTGGAAAGGCTCAAGAAGAAAATACATTCACACTTATTAATTCTCGATCAATTGCAGAAAACATAGTTTTCTCTGACTTGGAAGGCCTACTGACTGGTTCTGTTTTAGTTGAGGATGGTTCTCTCACTGATTCAAATATCTCAGTCAAAGGTGACTCACTTTTACATACGGTACCTCTGACGACGGAAGCTTTTAAAAGGGGACTGTTTGGCGAGTATGGACAATACATTGTTTCTATTGGTCTGGTACTTTTTGCNTTCTCGACCGCAATAGCTTGGTCTTATTATGGGGATAGAGCTATGACTTATTTATTTGGCTCAAACTCTGTACTTCCTTATCGTATGGTTTACGTAGTCGCCTTTTTTTACGCGGCATTAGCAGATACAACGCTAATCTGGAATATTTCACTAATCACCATTGTATTCATGACTGTTCCTAACCTTGTTGGTATTTTGTTTATGCATAAAGAGGTAAAGAAGACCATTAATAATTATTGGAGTAAGTATAATTCTTGATTTTTTATGCTAGCGTTTTATACGATTAGCTCTATTTGGAGCCAGTCTCTCCAGGCAGTCTAATATTTTGCACAATTTTTTGTACTTCGATTGGAGGTTCTGGCGTAAATTTCGAGACTAAGTAAGATACGACAAGATTCACAATAGTGCCAAATGTACCAATACCTTCTGGTGAAATTCCTAACCACCACCCTTCGGAATTATCCAGTGAGGGGTTTAGTGTTTTGAAAAAAACTATGTAGCCAGCGGTAAANAGAAAACCCGATAGCATTCCAGCAATCGCACCCTGTTTGTTCATTCGTGTTTGGAAAATACCTAATACTATTGCCGGGAAAAATGAGGCTGCGGCTAAACCAAATGCATAGGCTACGACTTGGGCTACATAAGCCGGAGGGTTTATACCTACGTAGCCAGCAATTAGGACAGCTACAAAAATAGCGATTCTAGCGTAAAGTAATTCCTGCCGCTCTGTTATGGAGGGTAAGAAGCTTCGTTTCATCAGGTCNTGAGCCACTGCCGTTGAGATCACCANAAGCAATCCCGCAGCTGTAGAAAGGGCTGCGGCAAGGGCTCCTGCGGCGACGAGNGCTACGACCCAATTTGGAAGNCCAGCGATTTCAGGGTTTGCTAAAACCATGATATCTCGGTTTACATCTAACTCGTTAACTTGCGGATCGCCTACATATTGAATTCGTCCATCANCATTTTTGTCATCAAAACTGATTAGGTTAGTTGCTTCCCATTTAGTAAACCATTCGGGGACTTCACTATACTCAACATTATCGACAGTATTGATTAAATTTGTTCTGGCAAATGCTGCTACAGCCGGTGCTGTTGTGTAAAGTATTGCGATGAAGATCAATGCATAACCAGCAGATCGACGTGCGTCTCTTACATTAGGTACAGTGAAGAATCTTATGATTACATGAGGTAAACCAGCTGTACCAAACATAAGTGCAGCTGTAATAAAAAATACGTCTTGAGTTGAACGTTGGCCTTCTGTGTAAGTNGCGAAGCCAAGTTCCTCACTCATTCCATCCAANCGGTCCAGCAGGTAACCACCGCCGAAGCTTTCGGTCAACTCAGCGCCAAAACCAATTTGCGGTATTGCAATCCCTGTCATCAGAATCGAAATAAAAATTGCAGGTACCATAAAAGCAAAAATCAAAACACAATATTGTGCTACCTGGGTGTAAGTAATGCCCTTCATTCCTCCCATTACCGCGTAGAAGAAAACGATTGTCATCCCTATGACTACCCCTGTGGTTATATCAACTTCAAGAAATCTTGAAAATACTATTCCAGCACCTTGCATCTGTCCGCATACGTACACGAAGGAAATCGTTATTGCGCAGAAGACTGCTATCAATCTTGCCAACTGAGAGTAGTAGCGGTCCCCTATGAAATCTGGAACAGTGAATTTTCCAAATTTTCTGAGGTAGGGTGCTAACAACAAGGCTAATAAAACATAACCCCCTGTCCATCCCATGAGATAAAAAGTGCCGTCTCTACCTAGAAATGAGATTAGGCCGGCCATGGAAATAAATGATGCAGCAGACATCCAGTCTGCGGCGGTCGCCATTCCGTTAGCGAGGGGAGGAACGCCACTTCCAGCAATGTAAAAATCACTAGTTGAACCTGCTCTAGACCAAATAGCAATTCCGATATAGAGCCCAAACGTTAAAAATATAAAAATAAATGTCCAGATCTGAACACTCATTCAGCTATTCTCCTTTTCATCAACTTGATTAAGCTTCTCTTTGCTTAAAGATTTTAGGTTATATTCCTCATCTAGCTTATCCATTAAGTAAATATAAGCATAGACAAGTGCAACGAAGACCAAAATCGCCCCTTGTTGCGCAATCCAGAAACCTAACTTAAACCCTCCAAGGCGAAATTGATCTAAAAAATCAACTAGTAATATTCCGCAGCCAAATGAGATAAAAAACCAAATTGAAAGAAGGGCCGAAACGATTTTTATATTCGACTTCCAGTACGCGTCTGCACTACCACTCATGTAAACCTCTTTGTAATTTTTTTGAATTTAACTATTGAGCAATACAATTAAGCTTCGAGAGATTAGCCGTTCGAACTCTTTCGACTAAAATTTTTGACGGATATTAACATTTAATATACATCGGGTATAGCGAACAAGAGGGGGTGCTCTTGAGCAAAAAGGTACTCTCTGCTCTTCTGATCAATCAATAATTAGTTTTATGTAGGCTCGCAACTTGCTCTCCGCGGAATCCCGATTTTCTGAATTTGCCCTTAGTATATTGCTCCTTAATTGTCGTAATTTTTGGCGTTCAAATTTTTGCTTAGCCACTATCTCAGTTATTGCCGCTTCACCTTCAGAAATTATTCTTTCAAAAATTTCACTTGTGCTGTTCAGCTTTGTTTGTTGCTTTGACGATGAATTAAGATGGTGAATTTGAGTTTTAAGCAAATCTCCTCCGTTTTCTCGAATCAGTCTGCCAATATACTGCAATTGTCGTTTTCTTGCGCCATGCGAGTTAGGTAATCTTTTAAAATCGTCGATTGCTACTCGTAACTTTGGGTTTAGCCCCAGTTGATCAAGATCATTAGTTGGAAACGAAGTTAAATCTTTCCCCAGTTCTCGAAGCGCCATAGCTTCTTTTTTTAACTGTGTTTTGCTGATTTTGCTTAATGTCTCAGACTTGTTATGCATTTTTTATTAATTGATTTGGTAAATTAAAGGTAAAACCACTGTGCTAAGCCAAGAAAAGCAAGAAACCCTATAGAATCTGTGACGGTAGTCAAGGCGACGGATCCAGCAAGAGCCGGGTCCACATTTATCTTTTTAAGAAATATCGGAAGATAAGCGCCAGCCAGCGCCGCGATAATCAAGTTTATCATCGTCGCTCCAGCTATAATGTAACTAATTCCTATATCTTGGTACCAAATAAAGGCAATTACCGAGATCAAGGAAGCCCAGATGATTCCATTAATTGTTGCCACACCAAGTTCGCGAATGAGTAGCCAACTACTGTTTGAAGGACTGATGTGACCTAAGGCCATGCTGCGAATCACTAGAGTCAAAGTTTGTGTACCAGCAACGCCACCCATATTAGCTACTATTGGCATTAGTATGGCCAGATAAACCACTTCGTCTATAGTTTCCTGAAAAATATATATAACTAAGGATGCGAAAACAGCTGTCAATAGATTTACACCGAGCCATACTGCTCGACGTTTTGCAGTTTTTAAAACAGGAGCAAAGGTGTCATCTTCTTCATCTAACCCTGCCATGCTCATTAACGAGTGTTCGGCAGTATCTCTTATAACATCCACGACATCATCAATGGTGATGCGTCCAAGNAGTTTTCCATTGCTATCTATCACTGGAGCTGACACCCAATCATGTTGTTCGAATAGTTGAGCGACTTTAGTCGCCTCCATGTCAACAGGAATAGCACTTATATCCTTACGCATAACTTCTCGAACCGATGTATTGGGNTCAGAGACTAGCACCTCCTTTAAAGGCAATATGCCCAAGAATTCATCATCTCGACTAACTACAAGTATATTGTCTGTCATTTCTGGCAAGGTCTCATGCCGTCTTAGGTATCTGAGTACCAGTTCGACAGTGTGATTTCTTCGCACTGTAATGGAGTCTGTATTCATGAGACCACCTGCAGTATCCTCGTCATACGACAAAATTTGCTCCACTCGCTGACGATCTTGCTGGTCCATAGCCTCCAAAACTTCTTGGGCAACCTTAATAGGAAGTTGCTGTAAAATATCTGCTAAGTCATCAGTTTCAAGACCTTCGGTTAGCTCGATTACTTCNTTGGCATCTAACTCGCTTAAGATTTCGTTCTGTAAATCTTCATTTAGGTATTGGATTACTTCACCTTCAGATTCTTTATCTATCAACTGCCATAAAACAGAACGAGTTTTGGGGGGGGACGACTCGACCAAGTGGGCGATACCCGCGGCCGGTAAGGTTCTCATCATTTGCCTCACTTGCGAGAGTGAACCTCGATCAATGGCCTGATTCAGTTCTAAAGTGTGGTCTTTGTGGAATTTTGAATCTAAGATCGGAGGCATGATTCATAACCTGAAATTCACGAAAATAAGCGAGTCATTTGAATTCTTGAGATAGGGTTCTGGTTTTTCCAGGAGGGAAGCCAGTCAGCCATTTTCTAAGTTTAACCTCAAATACAAGTAAACTACAGTGTGGTAACTAAGTCTTTGCCTTACTCAATTTCTCCAAAGCCACTCTTAACTAGTTCCCGAAGTGCGTCAATTGCTCTGACTTCATCAGGACCTTCTGCTTCAATTTTAAGATTAGTACCATTTACTGCCGCTAACATCATTAGAGACAGAATGCTTTTCCCATCCACCATTTTTTCATGCCCAACTCTAACAGACGACTCAAATTCTGACGCGACTTTAACTAGCTTAGCCGCGGCCCGGGCGTGTAGCCCCGCTGGATTGGTTAGTCTGACTTTTGNGGTTTTCATTTAGATCAATACTTGCAGTACAGTTCTCAATCTTCCAACGTGCACAGGCCTGTGCTTTTTGCTGAGCTCGATCTGCTGATGATTATTGTAGGCTAGATTTTTCTCAGGTTTAGCAATCATAACCTTATTGATTCTATACNTCTTTAGGTAAGTGAAATTGCATGACGATAAAGTTCNATGTTACTCTGAGCTTGTCGCAATGCATCGCAAAAGGGTTTGCTACTAAACCTTTCCGCCAAAATGGCGAGGGTTCTAACATGATCATCTTTTTTCTCTTCTGGAACAATAAGCACAAATATTAAATCCACTGGCACTCCGTCAGTAGAATCATAATCAATATAAGCGTCTAANGTAATCAGACAACCTATTATTTCTTTGCANTCTGGAACNCGGCAATGGGGTATCGCAATGCCGTCGCCTATTCCGGTACTGCCAAGCTGCTCTCTCGCCATCATTGAATCAAAAATCTGGCTCTCATCAAGATCACTAAAGGATTTTCCGAGAGTTTCGCTAAGGGTTTTCAGGAGTCTCTTTTTGCTGATCCCTNGAATTTTGCAAAAACATCTTTCGGGCGTAAGTATCTCTGATAATTTCATAAAGCCAACTTATCTCAACTTTTGCAATGGGTTCATAAAGACTTTATGCATTAACTCTTCAGAATAGTCGCTTTCGCTCGTTTGATGGTGGTATAGATAGCGATTCCCGATATTTCGCTATTGTCCGTCGAGCTACGTTAATTCCTTTCCCCTCNAAAACTTGTGTAATTTTATTGTCGCTCAGTGGTTTACAACTATTTTCCTCGGCAATAATTCTTCTGATGATTGCTCGGATAGCCGTTGAAGAACATTCCCCGCCGTCCTTAGTAGACACATGGCTTGAAAAAAAATACTTCAGCTCAAATATGCCACGGGGGGTGTGCATATATTTTTGAGTTGTTACGCGAGAAATTGTAGATTCATGCATACTTACGGCTTCGGCAATATCGTGCAGAACTAAAGGTTTCATTGCCTCCTCACCTTCATCTAAAAATTCTCTTTGGTGCTCGACGATTCGAGTTGCAACTTTCATTAACGTTTCATTTCTGCTCAGTAGGCTTTTGATAAACCAACGAGCTTCCTGCAAATTATTTCGCAGATAGTTATTTTCTTCACTCGAATCAGCTCTCTTTACTAGCGATGCATAACTGTCGTTTATCCGAATCTTCGGTGTTGTGTCCGGGTTAAGTTCGACCTTCCATTGGTCCGAGTTTGCTTCCTTTGTTACAACAACATCAGGTACCACGTAAGTGGTTGAGGGCGGTGCTATATTTGATCCTGGCCTAGGATCCAAGGTCTTTATAATTGCTTCCGCCGCCTTAATTTCGTGCTCTGTTAGCTGAGTCTTTCGCATCAACTGCGTATAATCATGAGTGGCCAATAATTTCATATGCTCTTTGATTATGTTCTTAGCATTTTCCACTGGGCTTATTTGTTCAGTGTCGCTGAGTTGGTTAAGCTGAATTAACAGACACTCAGCTAGGTCGCTATATCCCACGCCAATGGGATCAAATTGTTGGATTCTATGAAGCACTGCGATCATTTCATCTAATTCGACATCAAGTTCCGCTTGTAAATCGGAATGTATGGACTCAATCTCGATAGTTAAGGCGCCGTTTGCATCTATCGCATCAATTATGGCATAAGCTATCGAAATGTCTTTCTCAGACATAGGTGTGAGGTTAAGTTGCCATAGAAGATGGTCCTTGAGGGAGTCCGTTGTGGTGTCTTTAGCTTCATAATCAATAATTTCAGTTTCTTGCGGATGCTTAACAGCCGAGGTATTTTGGTAGATATCGTCCCACTGAGTGTCTACCTCGAGATCATTTGGGATTTTTTCTTGCCACGTAATGTCTTCTTCATCCGATGATTNTTTTTCTAAATTACCAACTATTCCGTCTGACTCTATGTTTTGAGAAATNCCTGTATCTTCATTNGGGGATTCGTCCTCAGCAGACTCCTCTGTGAACTCAAGCATAGGGTTAGATTCAATAGCNTCNTGAATCTCTTGCTGTAAATCTAAAGTTGAAAGTTGAAGTAACTTAATCGCCTGCTGGAGCTGAGGGGTCATGGTCAGTTGCTGACTCGGCTTAAGCTGTAACGAAAGTTTCATATGCCTTGTTTCTGATTAAAAAAGTTGTTTGCTCATAGGAGGTGATGTCAGTGTTTTCCAGAGTTTAGTTAGCTACGATTACAAATAGAGTATAGCAAAACGCATGCCCGAAAGGTGAAGTTTCGTCGAAAATATACCTAGTTTTCTCGGTATTATGAATTTCGAAATTCAACTATGCCTAGGCTTTAAATTGTTCGCCCAAATAAACTTCACGAACCTTCTGGTTGTTTAATATATCTTCGGTTTGGCCTTCTGCAATGATTAGTCCTTCATTAACGATATAAGCCCTTTCGCAAATATCTAAAGTCTCTCTCACATTATGGTCTGTTAAGAGGATACCAATGTCTCTTGACGTAAGTTGAGAGATTATTTGTTTGATGTCATTTACAGATATCGGATCTACACCCGCGAAAGGTTCATCTAACAATATAAATTTTGGTTCAGTAGCAAGTGTTCGCGCAATTTCAGTCCGCCTCCTTTCTCCTCCTGAGAGGCTCATTCCTTGATTTTTACGGATATGCGTGAGGTTGAACTCTTCTAATAGCCGTTCTAGCTTAAATTTTTGTTCACGATTAGAGAGATCTGTTCTTATTTGAAGAATTGATAATAAGTTTTGTTCTACAGATAACTTCTTGAATATAGANGAATCTTGCGGTAGATAGGCAAGCCCAAACTTCGCTCGCTTATCGATAGCTAAGTTAGTCAAAGAATTTCCATCTAATCTGATTTGTCCAAAATCTGTTTTAATTAAACCAACTATCATATAGAAACATGTTGTTTTGCCAGCACCATTTGGCCCGAGCAGCCCTACCACCTCGCCTTGCTCTATTTTTATCGATACTTTGCGGACGACCTCACGGTCTTTAAACCTTTTCTTAAGATTTGTAATCTCTAGCATAAGTTAATTCTGCTGAGCGCCGAGCGCTCCCTCGCAGGGGCCCGCAGCTTCCCTTATGAGATCTCTCTCAACAACGTAGACAATTGAACTGCAACTAATTGTGGAGCTGGGCGAGTCAATTCTTGCGTTTCCAATAAGTTCCAGAATTGTTTCGTTAAAATCGTTAATAGAAAAAATTAAAGAATCACTAACACCAGAGACTAGGTTTTCATCGCCATCCAATTGTTGTTGATAAAGCACTGGTGTTCCATGAACTTGTACTTGTCTCAACTCATTCGTCGAAGCCTCATATTCAAAAATTGCTCGATCACCCTTAATTTCCAAGGAGCCTTGACTGACAATTACGTTAGTAGTCATTTCTAGGACTCTACTATTATCTAAGATTCGCATATTAGAATTACCATCGGCGCTCCAGGTTACTTGTTGCTTACTATCCGATTCAAGCGCAATAAGCTGGAGACCGCCAAATGTACTTACCATAGCAACACAAATCGCTATGTTAGTTACTAATTTTTTCATAGAAACCTCGAACATTTTTGTCAAAAATTATTTCCTCATCTCGTAAATTTGCAAACATTCCGATGGATGAATGCTGAATATTTGTCGACTCATACTCTACTCGGTGATCTGTTCTCAAGGTTTCGCTGACTGGATCGATTTCGAGCAGCTCGGTAGTTATAAAAACTCTGTTTCCAAATTTATCTAAACCTAATAGCTCGACATTACCACGTAACTTTAAGTTCTTTTTCTCTAGCTCTGAAGAGGAATTTGTAATTGACGCTATAACTTCCCCCTCGTTTGCAACGATGTTCCAACGAGGAACTTCATCTTGAAAAAGTCTGATTAATGGCCTCTCTATTCTTGTATTACCATCCTTATAATGCACCTGANTGTCTGCTCTTAATGTATAGCTAATTTCTCCGTTCTGATCATATAAGATGCTATTGATTCCTTCGGAATAAGCCTCGATTTCTATGGCTATAAGTTCAGAGTCTTCGGAAAGCGCCCGATAACCAAAATTCCTTTTGCCAAAGATGATAAGGAGGAGTGCCACCGCAAATAAACTTGCAATCGATATTGTTACGGTTTTTGGCACTCTGAATCTCATGGTCCTGTTGCCACTAATTTAATATTCNGGAAGGGGGTCACTTAATTCAAAACTCGCCTGATTGTTAACCCAGCCTCTTTATACATTCTTAGTATATTCCTAGATTAGAAAATACCCCAATTGCGAGAACAGTCTAGACTATTTTTTAATTCTAGCTAGTTGATTTGTTTAGTAAAGGTGATTTACCCTGCGATTCTAAGATGAAGTCGCTTATTTCGCGCACGGCGCCCCATCCACCATTGAGACTTGTAATTGCGTCAACAGCAGCTTTGACTGTCGGATGNGCATTAGGTACGGAAAAGCTTAAACCAACAGCTCGTATAGCNTCTAAGTCTGGCAAATCATCGCCCGCATAAGCAACCTCGTCGATTGNGTAAGATTGGTTTTCCAATATAGTGTTGAGAGANGAGAGTTTATTGCAACATCCTTGGAAGACGTTGACAATTTCGAGCTCTGCAGCTCTTTGCTCAAGAATAGTCGATGTTCTGCCAGTTATTAGGGCTATTTCTATTTTCCTCTCTTGAAGCATCTTTATGCCATGCCCATCTAAGGTATGAAAAGTTTTAAGCTCCTCTCCACGATTTGAAAAGTATAAGCGGCCGTCCGTTAATATGCCGTCAACATCCAAAGCGAGGAGTCTTACTTTTGAAGCTACCTCAATGGCTTTTTGTGTACTAGTGTTAAATTCCACGTTATTAAATTACATTTGCTTCTAAAAGATCATGCATTTTTACTATTCCTTCTAACACTCCCTTATTGTTCTCGATAATTAGTACATAAACATTAGAAGATTGCATTAATAGTGCAGCTTCCGTGGCCAACGAATTGCTTGAAATAAACTTGTAATTCGTCGACATTACCTCATCAATTAAAGTTGATTGAAGGTNTCTATTTGAATCTAGTGNCCTACGAAGGTCTCCGTCAGTAAATACACCTCTCAANTTTTCATGAGAATCAATAATTGTTGTGAGCCCAAACCCTTTTCTNCTCATCTCTACAAGAGCCTCGGATACTAATGTCCCTATCATAACTTTGGGAATTTGTTCGCCTGAGCACATGACGTCCTCGACTTTAACTAAAAGCCTCCTGCCAAGATTGCCACCAGGATGGGAAAAAGCAAAATCGTCTGTGGTAAACCCTCGAGCTTCTAAAAGGGCCATAGCTAGGGCATCACCCATTACTAAGGTAGCCGTGGTGCTTGATGTGGGCGCAAGACCCAGAGGGCATGCTTCTTCTGTAACATGAGTGTCTAGAGTAACGTTAGATGCAATTCCTAGATCGGATTTAATATCCCCGGTTAAACTAATTATTGGTATATTTTTGCGTTTTAGAAGTGGTAACAAAGAGATTATTTCGCCGGTTTTACCAGAATTAGAGATAGCTAATACGACATCATTCGNAGCAATCATGCCTATATCACCATGATTTGCTTCGCCTGCATGCACATAGATCGCTGGTGTTCCAGTGCTAGCGAGGGTGGCTGCTATTTTTCGAGCTATGTGTCCTGATTTGCCCATGCCAATGACTACTGTTCTTCCTGAACAATTAAAAATTAATTTACATGCATCTTCAAACTCACTACCTATTCTGCCCGATAAGGCATCTATTGCTCGTTTTTCAATTTCGATAGTCCGAAGTGCCGATTCTATGGTCGAAGTTGTTGAGTTCATAGTTTAGTTTGTAATCCAAAGATCATTGGTTGTTAGGTTCGAATATCCATGAGCATTACCGTAAACCAGCCGCAATAAATTAACAAGAAGATGATGCCACAGCTTCTGCTAATTGGAATTTTTCTACTGATACTTTGGTAACAAAAATAACAAAGTAATATGGTTAAAATTGTAACGACAGAAAAATCCCGGTATAAAAGACTTGTCGTAAAAGGGCCTGGGGCTAACAGTCCAGGAAATGGTAGAACAGTAAGTAAGTTGAGGATGTTTGAGCCAATAATATTGCCAATCGCTAGCTCGTCCTGGTTCTTCAAGACACTAGTAATAGAGGCTGCGAGTTCTGGCAGACTGGTCCCTAGCGCGACTATTGTAAGGCCAATTATTGCTGTTGATACTCCGAGTAGCTCCGCAATATCAGAAGCTGCCTGAACAAGTGCTTCCGCACTTACGATAAGAATCAATAATCCCACAATTAAGTACGCAGTTGCTTTAAGCAGGCTGACTTTCTTTAATTTTTGTTCCGAGACCTTCTTAGGCGTTTCATGAGGATCTTTTTTTGGATTCAACTGATATTTCACCAATTGGTACGTAAGGAAAGCAGTGATCGTGAGGAGCAAAGTTGCGTCTAGAACGCCTAAGTGCAAGTCTAAGAGGAGCAATCCAGTTGCAAATGTTACTAATAAGAGCGCGGGTATTTCTTTATTGAGCATTGTCACGGGTGCTCGCAGTGGCTTTATTAGAGCGGAAATACCTAGAACCACGCCCACGTTAAAAAGATTAGAACCAAATGCATTGCCAATCGCAAGTTCTGGCTTGTTCTCAATGGCGGCTACGGCAGATGAAAAAATTTCTGGGGCAGAGGTACCAAAGGCTACTATTGTGAGGCCGACTAATAAGGGAGAAACCCCCAAGTTCTTGGCTAAACCGGAAGCGCCTTCAACAAATTTGTCTGCCCCCCAAATTAATCCAAGAAATCCAACTATTATAATTAGTAAGGCAATCAGCATAAGCTAAGAAAATTAGTGATTTTGATGAAGCCGCCAATTAGAAGGGTCTTTGATTATGTTTGCAAGTAATAATTTATTGACTTACCCAATTCATGTAAACTAAAGGATAATCAGGTTGGTAGCGAAGATACATTGTGCGATATCCAAATATTTCTCATTTAAGTTAAATAGCAATCTCCGCGAAGAAAGTTGATGTTATCAATTGAAGACTTAATCAGGTTATAAATTTATGAAATTATTGAAAAATTTAATTCTATCCATNTGTNTCGGCACCACCCTTCAAGGNGTAAGTTATAGCCAACAATATTCTGCTATCGAGACNGCAGAACAAGGAGTAGAGGCTCTTCTACAAACAGTATCCCAATCGAAAAGCCTTTTTTTAAATGACAGGGATAGCTATTTCAGCGCTATCGAAGAAGTATTAGATTCATTTGTTGATTTTGGTGCGGTTGCTGATGTTGTGATGAATCGTTATGCAACGCAGGCTACAGAGCCTCAAAAGCAAAGATTTGCTGGGATCTTGAAAAGCACGCTAACCCGCTTTTATGGAGCCTCGTTAATTAACTATGATGGTGAAGANTTGGCGTTTTTACCTCCATCTGATTCCAATTCTGATCCACGCGCAGANACTATAGTTGGCATGGAACTNCGCGGTAGCGACAGCACCCTTAGGTTACAGTATCAGATGTTTCTCGATCAAAATAATGAGTGGAAGCTAAAAAATTTAAGCCTCGCAGGAATTAATCTTGGACGGCAGTACTTCACTCAGTTCTCAGCNCTGATGGGCCAACANGACGAGAACATAGATCTTGTATTAGATAATTGGCAATAATGAGGTTCAGTTTGAGTCCTGACGATATAGAAAAAATAATAGCACCAGAGCTACCTGATTGCGAAATTGGTATTGAAGGTGGAAATGGTAAATTTCACATCTCAGTTGTGGGAGAAGTATTNGAAGGTNNGAGNNCTGTTAGGCGACAGCAGATGATATACAAATTGTTGAATTCACAAATTGAGAGCGGGGCGATTCATGCTGTNACCATGCAATTACATACGTTTGCTGAAAGTAGCTCTTGATATTTCTTTAGCGCCCAATACNGGAGATTATGGACAGATTAATTATAAATGGTGGTATTAGTCTTGAAGGGGAAATTCGTATAGCTGGAGCTAAGAACTCTGCTTTACCAATAATGGCGGCAACGTTGTTAACTCACGAAACTGTTCAAATCTGCAATCTTCCCCATCTCTATGACATAACAACTATGTTAGAGCTTCTTGGTTGTATGGGGGTGCAGCCTATTGTAGACGAGAAACTCAACGTTGAGATAAACAGTAGCTCTATTGATCATTTTAGCGCGCCTTATGAGCTTGTTAAAACCATGCGTGCATCAATACTGGTTTTGGGCCCGTTGCTGACCCGCTACGGTAAAGCTGAGGTAGCCCTGCCAGGCGGCTGCGCCATAGGAAGTCGTCCAGTCAATTTGCATATAAGTGCTTTGGAAG
>PAWK01000041.1 GCA_002714195.1 Gammaproteobacteria bacterium
TACCGGAGCGGACTGTGAAAATCAAACAGCACCAAGACAACATTGAATTCGCGGCTATGGTCGAGTCAATGGATGAGAGTCTGGGCAGAATGGTCGACCATATCGATCAATTAGGTTTGACCGATAATACGCTCATCGTTTTCTTTTCGGACAATGGTGGCATGTCAGGTGCAAATTTCGGGGGAGCAAGTCGANTTGTCGATTCAAGCAGACTGGATAGTGCGTATTCCACATCAAATTTACCTTTGCGAGGCGCAAAGGGATGGCTTTATGAAGGTGGTATAAGAGTTCCAATGATTGTTAAGTGGCCTGAGAAGTTCTCAGATTCTAGTCGAATTGTGGAAGAGCCTGTAATAAGCACGGATTTTTACCCTTCACTATTAGAAATGGCGGGACTTCCAGCTCGCGATGAGCAANCNCTGGATGGAGTGAGTTTTGTTCCGGCCTTAAATGGAGANTCTTTTANCAGNGGGCCAATNTTTTGGCATTTCCCGCAATACAGCAATCACGGAATGCAAAGTCCNGGTGGTGCGGTTCGCTTNGGAGACTNTAAATTACTGGAGTACTTTGAGAACAATACTGTCCAGCTATTCAATTTGCGAGAGGATATTGGTGAGAGAAATGATCTTTCCCAAGCCGAGCCAGAGATCAGGGAGGAGCTCAGGGCATTACTTCGTTCTTGGAGGGAAGATGTTGATGCGCAAATGCCTCCACGGAACCCGAACTACGACCCGAGCCAATATCCCCATACGGCATCACCGTAATTGTATTTTCAGAACCTAAAGCCAACTGTGAGGCCAGATCATGGTTCGCCACATATGTGCTACTGGTGAACCATCGAAGCCTAAGCCTTCTTTAGGTTGTTTAAAGTTCCTTCCGACAATATCCTCGAATTGGTCAATTTCTATGTTGGTAACATTTGGATCGAAGGAATAAAGGTCGTTTAAAGTGATGAGCCGTGAACTCATATACCAGCGATGATTTTTTGCCTCATCATACTCAGCTTGCACCCAGGGCTCGACTTTATAGTCATAACCGAACCACTCGCGGTATGCAGAGGGATATTCATAGCCTACCGATTCGTCTGCAAAGAATCGCAGGGCTTGGTGTTTTTGGATTGCCCAAGTTACTTCCTCGTCGACGTAAGGCGCTACAAGTTGGGCGCCCCAAAAACCATGATCAGTTCGGATGAACCCTTCCACTGAAATATCATGTAACAGACACGCCAGGATGACTTTTTCTTCCATCCCATTTTTCATGGCTAGGTTGGCACTCTGCAGTAAGTGAGAAGGATTGGGTATACGATAGCGATAGAAGTCCAGAAGTGTAGGCCTTTTTGGCATAAGAGGTAAACGCGGATCTTCCATTCCAGCTACTAATTTGCCAGAGGGTGCTCCGCCTCCACCGATTCTACTTCCAGGCGGAGCCATAGTTCGCTCTCGGTCAGGTTCGCAAATGACCGGCTGGCCAACATGATATGGGAGACCTTCGATCATTACCCCTTCGAATGCCTCTGCGCGTTGACTTAGAGTCATGTCAGCCGTGAAGCTCGCTGCGGCAACTGCTGCTGCCTTATTCATGAATTTACGTCTATCCATTCTCCCACCCTCGTTCAATACCATTGAAACAAATGTAGGTTATCTCGATGGCAAGTTGGTGGCAATAAATGATTTGCCTAAGTTGAATTTATCATGACGAAAGCGAAACTAGTTCCTAAACATTATTTCTTGTTGATAGATCCTTTAATTTTATTTCGAGTGATTACAAGTAACTCAAGCAAGGAGCCGAGAATAATGCCGAATACACCGAATAAAATAGGAAGGACTATTATTGCTCCAAATGCCATAGCTGTGCCTAAATTGAGACCGATCGTAAGAAGATCAATGATCAAGCCCCCAATGGCGTAAAATGACCCCAGTAACAATCCGGCGACGGCCATCCACTTAGCTAAAAATTTGCTATTCAAGAATCTATCCTCAAGGCTAGTCTCTTTATCGACTGGGCTAGTAATTATCTTGTGTTTCGTTGATCTTGCCTACCGTTGTGAATTACTCTTTCACTGTAAGTATTTTAAATCCGTTTTTCGATTAATCGTTAAGGAACTTTCTAAAAGGCATTTGAAATTAATGACAGACGAAGTAAACATAGACAGTTCAAAAAATAATAATGAAGAAGAATTGGGGTCGCGAAACCATAGTAACTATGAGTCTGCTAGCTTACGTACTCGTGCTAGTGCAGAGATTAGCGATGAGTATTCCAGCCCGGTAGAATTTTCTTGGCGACAATTCTGGCAATCTTTTTTGTATGAAAATGTACCTCCAGGTATCTTTTCTCCTATTTTGGCCCTGCTAATAGAACGCTCTGTAAATCGAGCTTGGTTTGTGTGCCAGAATCGTGGTCTTTGTCCAGTTTCGACTAAATATAATTCTAGAGGTTTTATAATCTCAAGTTGGTTATTTTTCTTTCCCGGATCGTGGCTTTTAACATCGGCTCTTATTATCACAATTTTTGATGTAAACAATTCCTTAATTGATATCGATTTTTTCCTTGTAATTATTTCATTTGCCTGTTTGTTCATGAGAAGAATTATTGTTTCAATCAAGTATGGATATTTTAGAGCTGAAATTTATGAGAAGTTATCCAAACCTGCGCCGGAATGGGACGGTGATAAAACGCGCAGACAATTGGTGACTTGGGGGTGGTCAAAGCCCAGTGATTACCCCGGTTTAATTGAAGATGAGCTTACAATATCAATGGAGGAAAACGATGTTTCCCTCGAAGGCATATGTTTTGAATTAGACCAAAAAACGGTCGATATTTTCAAAGAAAAAAACAAAGATACACGATTCAAGGCGCAGACAGATTTTACGAAAGGTCATGAAATTACAGCGGCATTTCTTCTTACCGAGCTATTAAAATTTGCCTATGAGAGAAATCCTGAACTAGAAAAATTGGGATCAAGTATGAAGCTCATGACTGCGATTTTTGCTTTGAGTTTACCTGCANTTGTTTTGACAGCTTCGCTAAGTTACGGCCAAGATTTTTTCGGNACAACAACTACTAGTATTATTGTTGGTATTGGAACCACNATAGGGTTTTTCCTCTGNCATCAACTTCTTTTATTTGGACTTTTGTGCCGTTTTGACTTTAAGAGAAGAAAATCAGCCATNGAACTGATGGGAGACGCAATTGAAAACCCGGGNGTTAGTCTTAGTCNGATTTATCCCGATGATGAGGCTCTTAAAGGACAGGGTCAGTTATTGTTTATTAATTTGGAAAAGAGAGCTAACGTCTTTGCTTGGACGATCACTCGGCGCGTNTTAAAGTCATTCGGAGAAGCATTTTACAACCGGATTCAAGGTTATACTTCTATCCTGTTCTTGTATTCTCTTGTTTGTGTCGGGATGCTTAACCTTCTATTTTGGGGCGCGTTCGAGCATCATGTATCCACCGTNGTGGGGCTTGTANCAATCGTTACTGGTATAGCATTCGTGAGTCTCCGAGCAATATTTTCTGCGATCGATCTTCAACGTTTAAGTGAGATGCATCGAGACCGTATACGAAAGAAAATGTTCGTGTTCGAAGAAAAGGCTGCGTTTTTAGACGCGGATAAGAGTGATAAGTATAGGGACTCGTCTTTTGTTCGTTCTCTGCTTCAACAGGCCGATGAAACGCTAAGCTTTCATGAACTTACGTACAAACCAGTTATGTTGCTTGGGTATCCGGCAAGCAGAAGCTTGATAGGTACATTTCTTGGAATTTTATTTACGGGGCTTGTGCTAGCCCTGGAAGGGTTTTCGGGTTCGGGGATAACCTATAACGCTCTGGGTTGGTTTATATCTCAATGATTGGAGTCAATTGAAATGTGTATCCACCTCAATCTATTCTCAAGGAAATTTCGCATCGAAATTTTATCGTTGTTATTCGTTTGCCTGCACAGTGCGATGCTGGTTGAGGCGCAAACGAATACGGTGATTGGTAGTCGCCCTAACGTGATTTACATCCTCGCCGATGATCTCGGCATTGGTGACATAGAGCCCTTTGGTCAGCGTTACATTAAAACGCCTAATCTTAATCGGATGATGAATGAGGGAATGGTTTTATTACAGCATTATGCCGGAAATACGGTATGCGCTCCTTCTAGAGCCTCACTTATGACTGGCCTTCACTCGGGGCATGGTCAGATAAGAGGTAATTTTGAGTTGGGTGGATTTACCGACGAGGAAGAATTTGGGCAGATGCCTCTAAATCCGGGGACCGAGACTGTAGCAACAATGCTCGCTAGTGCCGGTTATCGTACTGGATTGATTGGTAAGTGGGGTTTGGGCGGACCAGGCTCCCAGGGAATGCCAAACAAACACGGTTTTGANTATTTTTTGGGTTACCTTGATCAAAAACAAGCTCACAATCANTATCCGACTCATCTTTGGGAGAACGAANAGTGGTTCCCGCTAGAGAATACATACTTATACCCTCATCAGTCACTTCCTCCAGACGCAGATCCTTTTGACCCTTACAGTTATGCGGCTTATAAAAGAGATGATTATGCGCAGGATAGACTAACCGAGGCGGCTTTGAATTTTGTACAGTCCGGTTCCGATCAGCCCTTCTTTTTATACTTAGCTTTTGCTACTCCGCATGCTGCCTTGCAGGTACCAGAGGTCGAGTTGAGCCAGTATCTCCATTTTGAGGAAACGCCTTATACTGCCCAGCGCAATTATTTACCTCATCCGAGGCCGCGCGCCGCTCGGGCGGCCATGATTTCTAATATCGATTCCGCGGTGGGTCGACTAATGACGCTATTGAAAGAGCTTGGCATCGATAAAGACACTTTGATTATTTTCAGTAGTGACAATGGCCCCACACCAGAGGGTGGTGGCGATATGCAGTTCTTTGACTCCAATGGCCCTTATCGCGGATATAAACGCGACCTCTATGAGGGTGGAATTCGGATGCCAACCCTAGCTCGATGGCCAGGTAAAATTGAGGCAGGCAGTTCTTCGGATCACGTTTCTGCGTTTTGGGACTTAATGTCAACGCTGGCAGAGCTTGCTGGTGTTGAGGCGCCGAGTAATGATGGGATTTCGTTTCTGCCAACGTTACTCCAAGAAGACCAGCCGAACCATGAGAGTCTTTATTGGGAGTTTCATAGCGCTCAAGGCAGTCATTCGCAGGCCGTAAGGTTTTTTGATAGTCAAAACACCAGTTGGAAAGCAGTACGAATATATAATGGAAGTACTGGCTTAAATCCGGCGATCGAGTTATTTAATCTTGACAGCGATCCGTATGAAACGACCAATATCTCAGAAACACGTCCCGATCTGATAATGGCTGCGCAGCTAATTATGGCACAATCTCGTACGCGCTCTTTTATTGATGCGTGGAATTTCGACTTCTTGCCTTTGTAAATCCAGCACTAAGCAAAAATTACCAAGGTGGTTGAGTTATTGGAAGATNAAATCTACTAGCAGAATCTCGTGATTTCCGCTATTTTAACCCGCTTTTTGATAAGAATGATTGCAAAATTTCCTGCTCATTTACGAGAAATATACATCCATATTAAGGAGTTAGGTCCATGAGCGAGTTGCTTCTNGCNCAGGCGTTAACTAAGAAATTCCAATCAAAAATTGCGTTGAATGAATTAGACCTTTCTGTAAATCGATCCGAAATCGTTTGTCTGCTCGGGGCGAACGGAGCAGGCAAGACTACAACGATAAATTTGTTTCTTGGTTTTTTGGAGCCCACTTCTGGCACTGCGACAGTCGATGGTATCGATGTAAGTAGTAACCTTACTGAAGCTCGTGAGAAGCTGTCATATGTTCCNGANCAAGTATCACTCTACCCATCGCTGTCGGGACTCGAAAATCTCGATTATTTTATTAAGTTAAGTGGTAAAAAACGGACAGACGAATCTTTTCTCAGGGAGTTGTTAGATCAAGTAGGATTGGATCAGACCGCTGCGGAGAATCAAGTTAAAGGTTATTCCAAGGGTATGCGCCAGAAAGTTGGTCTCGCAATTTCGCTAGCTAAGGAGGCTAAGGTTCTNTTGTTAGATGAGCCCTTGTCGGGCTTAGATCCTAGTGCGGCAAATGAATTTTCGAATCTTTTAAGAAAATTGGCTAATAATGGCACTGCGGTTTTAATGGCAACCCANGACCTTTTTAGAGCAAGAGAAATCTCAGATCGAATTGGTATAATGAAATCAGGCTGTTTAGTGCAGGAACTTTCTTCTGAAGGTTTTGATCAAGCATCTCTAGAAGAGATCTACTTGGAACAGATGAGAAATTCTTAATCATAAAAGGGTTAGGTAAATGCATACCAGTATCATTAAGAAGGAGCTTCTAGAATTATNGCGCGATGGGCGTGCGATAGGATTGTCTTTAATCGTGAGTTTNCTTCTTATCTTNGCTCTTATTACTGGACTTTCAACAGAAAGCGCAAGGGAACAAAGCATCGTTCAAGCTAAAACAGCCGATGCTGCAGCTTTCAATGCGCAAGGAGAAAAAAATCCGCATTCAGCAGCCCACTTTAGTCGTATGGCGCATAAGCCGATAGCGNCTTTTTCATCATTCGATCCGGGCGTCTCATCTTTCTTAGGGCAAGTAATCTGGTTAGAAGCTCATTATCGAAACCCAGCAATGTTTAGAGCGGCTGAGGACGCTCCGGAGTTGAGCAGGCTTGAAAATTTTAGTTTGGCAGGGGTGCTGACACTAGTTATTCCGTTACTGGGCATACTTTTGGGCTACGGCAGCATCTCGAGTGAAAAAGAGCGAGGTACTTTACGACAACTTATCGGCTCTGGCACCAGCCTTCAGGCACTTCTGTTTGGTAAGTTTATTGTAATATCGGGCATATTATTTACAGTCTTATTTATGACGGTGGTGCTTTCGATAGCGTCAACAATTTTATTTCTAGACGATACAGGTCCCTCTATATCCGACTTTTTACTTAGAGGTGTTTCTTTATTACTAGTTTATGGGCTGTACATTGTGTCGGTGACTGCTATTACGCTATTGATATCATCATTAGTTTCTGAATCCAAGACGGCATTGTTAACTCTCCTTGCAGTATGGGCAATAGCGGTGATTGCATTGCCGCGCATATCAGCTAGTGTTGCTGAGCAGGTCTACCCAAGCCCCTATTCGTATGAGTTTTGGGAAGATACAGATCTAATGCTTGAGGCTAATCGACCAGAAAGTTCCAGTGCCGATTATGCAGCAGTCGAACGCAGGGTCATTGAAAGAGCGCTAGGGAGAGAATTCAACGAAGGTGAGATAAAGGACTTAGAGATTAATGCGCGCGGTCTCCGATTTGAGGTTTCAGAAGTAATTGACTCAGAAGGATACAATAATGCATTCGCAGAACTTTTTGAAAATTATGCAAAGCAGAAGAATCTTCGGCGTCTTTTATCACTTTTCTCGCCTACAATAGCCTTGCAACATCTATCTCAAGCTTTCTCGGGTACGGATATAAATGCACACCANCATTTTTCAAATGAGGCCGAACTTCAGCGGAACTCGATCATTCGAATACTAAACGAAGAAATGATGTTGAATGGAACCGAAGGTACTTCTCGGTATTTAGCACCAGCTGAATTCTGGGAAACGATCCCAGAATTTCGCTACGAGCAACCGCGAATCGCGTCAGCTTGGAGGTTGAGTATACCCGACTTTATGATCATACTCTTTTGGGCATTTGGTGGCGCGGCTACCCTGTATTTGGTTAACAGAGCGCGTCGAGAGCTATAAGAATTTACGATGAAATCTATAGAGATGTTTAAGTATGAATGGAAGNTGCAGTTTAGCAACCTGCCCGCATGCTCAGTATTTCTAATTTTTGCGGGACTACTTTTTTATGGAGGTTTTGCTGGTAAGGCCGAAAGAGACGCTCGCATTTCTGTAATNGAGGCTCACGAAGCAACTGTGTCAGAAACGATGGAAGCCTGGCTGGTTGATTTACGAAGTTTAGAACAGGGTAACAAGACCGACAATTTACCACCCACAACCGGCTCAGCAATGGATGTTGTATTTGCATCATCACTTCCTCAAGAGCCTTTGTCAGATTTTGCTGTTGGGCAGTCAGATTTATTGCCGTTTGTGGGTGAAATCTCTCTCTGGGAACCTGATATTCGACTTTTTTCGAAATATGAGTTCGCAGATCCAGTAGGATTAGCCCAGGGTAGCTTTGATATAAGTAAGGCAGTCATTCTATTTCTTCCTCTGTTACTAATAGTTTTTTGTTTCGATGTGATCTCAGCTGAAAGAGACTCAAATCGCTTAAGCCTGACAATCTTGCAAGTAAAGAATTTAAGAAGGCTTTTCTGGCAACGTATGATTTTTCGNACATCGATCGTACTAGGTTTTACTCTGATGTTAGCGCTCATTGTGTTACTGATTAATTCAGAATTTATTCCTACAAGTGATCGCATGGTTATTTTTGGAATATGGACTTTTGCAGTTCTATTTTATGGAATATTCTGGTGTGCACTAATCGCTCTTGTTGCAAGTTTTAATCACAGCGGTGAATATAATGTTCTAGCTCTTTTGGGAATGTGGGTTGGACTAACNCTGATAATCCCTGCGGCAGGTAGCTCCGTTGCTGAGATTCTTTACCCCACACCGTCGCGGCTTGCTTATTTGGCTGAAGCGAGAGAAGTGGAGAATGCTACCCGTCTCAGGGAAAGCGATGTTGCAAATGAGTTCATGCTTGAGCATCCGGAATTGTTAGTGAATTTAGAGTCAGAATTTCCGGCGCGGGTTAGCTCGGCTTTCCTTATTACATCAACAGTAGACGAAGCTACTAGGCCCATAGTAACCTCCTTCGAGGAAGCGCTTTCAGAAAGGGAAGGAGTGCTACGATTGTTTAGTTATCTATCACCAGCCGTAGGGGTTCATGGGTCTTTTAATGAGATAGCGGGTACGTCCTCAAGAAGACATCAGAGTTACCTTAGGCAAGCGCGAAATTTTAAGGCCAGCTATGCCGGATTGGTGGGGCCCGATGTTGTCGCGAAACGACCTGTTAGTTCGGAGCTTTTTGAATCCGTATCTCCATTTGAATTTATCGAGGATACAATGTTGGAACGCTTAAATCGAAGTATCAGTCCGATAATCTTCTTTTTATTACTTTCAATCGGCATGCTAGTTGTGACTAATCGTCGCTTAAAGTCGATAAACCCTATTTCTTAATTATGAGAGAGAAAATGGAAAATTCAACNATTAAGATAGATAAAGCAGCAATAGGTCTATCTCTGCTTTGTGTAGCACATTGCTTATTAACTCCGATTGCAATTGTAATGTTGCCCGCCTTAGGAGCAACCTTTTTGGATGATGAAAGGTTTCATTATGCCCTTCTTCTGCTTGTATTACCCACCAGTATATTCAGTCTTGGGCTAGGTTGCAGAAAGCATGGGCATCGAGAGATCCTGTTATTTGGACTTTTCGGTTTGTTTTTAATGAGTCTAATTTTAATTTTAGGTGAAGATATNTTAGGTGAGCTTGGAGAGAAGTTTTCAACTATCGTTGGGGCATCAGTCATTGCTGTTGCTCATATTCGTAATTTTAGAGCTTGTCAAAATAACCATTGTAACTCAGAAGAANCATTATAGAATTTTCCTTGTGTAATAAATTTACAATCCTAAAAGAATGCCAAATAAAGAAACCATAAGTCGAGTGCCCACCAACATAATTACCGGGTTTNTGGGTGTTGGTAAAACCACAGCTATAAGGAAACTCTTAACTAATAAGCCTCAAAAAGAGAGGTGGGCNNTATTAGTTAACGAATTTGGTGAGGTAGGCATAGATAGCAATCTTTTTAGTGAGAATGCCGACAGTCAAGATGGCGTTACCATTAGTCAGGTTCCTGGCGGTTGCATGTGCTGCACAAATGGTCTACCTATACAAATGGCGTTGAGTTTACTATTGGCCAAATCTAAGCCACATCGCTTATTAATTGAACCTACGGGTCTTGGGCACCCAAAGGAAGTTTTAACTATGTTGTCCCGAGATTACTATAGAGAAGTNTTGGATGTACGAGCTACTTTATCACTTGTGGATGCTCGAAAACTTCAAGACTCCCGATATACAAATAATGACACCTTTAATCAGCAGCTCGAGGTTGCCGAGGTAATAATTGCTAATAAGTCAGATTTATATGAAACGNATGACTTTCCGGCTCTTCTAAATTACGTAGAAAAAAAATTTCCGGCAGATAGTAAATTGATTTATCAGGTTCAGCATGGTGCTGTGGATATGGATTGGCTTAAGGTGTCGGCTTCAGACCAAAACTTTGTATCTCCCAANGAGAANTCCTTGAAAGAGCTTCCTAGCACTTTGCCTCCTAGTCTGGAGGCGCCAGCAGATGGCTTTATTAGTGCCGAAAATTCAGGCGAAGGCTTTTTTAGTAAAGGATGGATTTTCAACGCAGACATGCCGTTTAAAATTGAAAAGCTAATTTCTCTGGTGCACGGTGTTGAGGCAGAGCGTCTAAAAGGCGTATTCGTTACGAATAAGGGATTCATAGCNCTAAATAAAGTGGACAGTATGGTTNCTCAATTGAATCTTAATGCGCTTAATGATAGCCGTATCGAAGTAATAAGCGGTCGCATCGATACCTTAGAAGGAATTGAGGAGGAACTACTGACTTGTTTGGCTTAACTNTNTGTTACTGCNTAATAATTCGCGGTTAAATTATANTAAGTGCGTAATTATTCTTGCGTTTTATCTTCTAACTTAGAATTTCAAAAGGAAAAACTATGAACAATAAACTGCACAGCCTTTTTATTTCTTGCCTGCTTGTTTTCTCGACCGGGATAGTTGTGGCCCAAGACGAGGAAAGTCTAATGACCTATGATTTAGCAACAAGTGCTATGGAGGCTGCTGAGACTTATGCAAGAGAGCAAGGCTGGAATGTCACAATTTTGATAACTGACCAAAATAATAATCCGGTAATGCTAAGGCGTATTGATGGTGCGGGAGGGCGTACTTTTAATTTCGCTACTGCAAAGGCATTGGTGGTCAATGAAACTGGTCTGTCGTCAGGTGAGTATGGGCGACTGCTTGAAGCGGGAGATATTGAAGAAATCGAGGGCGGAGTCACGTTTGCCGGTGGAGTTCCGATTTATCGAAATGGCCAGAGAATAGGGGCAATTTCAACTAGTGGCGTAAGAGCAGTGCAAGACGAGGAGGTTTCAACCGCTGGTGCCGAAGTAATTGGCAGCATTTCAAATTAAATAACGCTGTCCTTGGGTCTATCGCAGGCCCAAGGATTTTTATCTTGAGCTTTTGTTTGCGAGAAATTGTGTGGAATTTATGCGTCTGGCAAAAGGGCAAATATTTTTATCTCTACTACTNTNTATGTTCTGCGCCNNAGTTAACGCGCAATCAAGCTTGATTCCTAATTTAGAGTCAGGTGTATCCTACAGTTTGGCAGCACAGCGCAAGGCAATTCTAGGCGAANTTAACTATCAATTAGAATTCACTTTACCGTCTAATCATACAGANCCGATCTCGGCACTAGGGATNGTNAGTTTTACGCTGTCAGATGCAAGCCAACCGNTGGTGCTCGATTTTCTTAAAAGCCATGACAATCTATCCAGTGTGCAAGTTAATGGCAAGGATTCCGATTATGAGGCTGTTTTAGAGCACCTAATTATACCTCCAGAAGAATTGATGGTTGGGCGTAACAACGTCCAGATAGAATTTTTCAGTGGAGATGGCTCACTTAATCGAAATCCTGATTTTCTGTATACGCTATTTGTACCAGATCGGGCTCGNTCGGCTTTTCCTCTATTCGATCAGCCAAACTTGAAGGCGACATACGACTTGACTTTGATTCTACCGAGGGATTGGGATGCAGTTTCTAACGCTAGGCTTGTGGATACNGAGGATCTGGGGAGGAATAAAAAGTTGCGCTTTGCTACCTCTGAATTGATTAGCTCCTATCTNTTCTCTTTTGCAGCAGGGAAGTTTGAGAGAGTGACTCGAAATGTTAATGGTCGTGAGATAAGCATGNTACATCGCGAGAGCGATCGAGAAAAGGTCTCGCGAAATCTCGATTCAATTTTTGAGCTTCATGCATCGTCCCTAGATTGGTTAGAGGAATACACTGGCATTGACTACCCGTTTCAAAAGTTTGATTTCGTCTTAATTCCGAGTTTTCAGTATGGCGGAATGGAGCATGTGGGGGCGATACAGTATCGGGCTGACAGTTTGTTCTTAGACGAGTCTCCAAGCCAAACGGAACTCTTGGGGCGGGCTAACCTTATTGCCCATGAGACTGCACATATGTGGTTTGGAAATCTTGTTACTATGGACTGGTTTGATGATGTATGGCTCAAAGAGGTATTTGCCAACTTTATGGCGGCTAAGATCGTAAACCCCGCTTTTCCTGAGATAAACCACGACCTTAGTTTCATTGTTCGTCATTATCCAAGTGCTTATGCCGTAGATCGAACTGATGGCGCTAATGCTATTCGTCAACAGTTACCCAATCTGAATGAGGCTGGCACACTATACGGCAATATTATCTACAACAAAGCACCTATTATGATGCGGCAATTAGAGAATCAGCTCGGTGGGTTAAATTTTCAATCCGGTATGAAGGAATATCTCAGTACATATTCCTTTTCCAATGCGACTTGGGCGAATCTGATCTCAATTTTAGATAAAGAAACTACGGAGGATCTTGCGGCATGGAGCGAGGTCTGGGTTAACACGCCAGGACGGCCACATTTTTNNTTGGTTCAAAGCCCTGCAGAACTAAGAATTAGACAAGAGGATCCTTTACGATTAGATCGAATTTGGATGCAAACATTTACGATGGCTAGTAAAGCTAATGGGGCTTGGGATGCTGAGAGAGTGACCAGTGATGGTGAGAATGATATTTCCCATACCGATAATAGTCTCGTTATGCTTAATTCAGATGGCTTTGGCTATGGATTGTTCCCTGTTTCCATTGAGTTATTTGATGATTGGGAAACTTTAGACCCGGTGCAGCGAGGCAGCCTTCTTATTTCTGCTTATGAAAATATGCTTGAGGGCGAGGTAATCAAAGCAGCTGATTACGGAGTTAAGCTAATCGATATTATTCGTAAAGAGGATAATCAACTTTTGCTCGATCTCACTATAGATCAACTTAAGGTTATCTATTGGTCATTCGTGAACGATTCTGAACGAGCTACTATAGCTGACGAACTTGAGATCTTATTGTGGGACAAGATATTGAGTTCGAGTGAAGACAGTAGCAAAAAAATATTCTATGAAGCTTACAGGGATTTCTCTTTATCGGCCCTGTCAGTCGATCGACTGCTTTCGATCTGGCAGGGAGAGCTCTTACTTGAAGGTCTGATTCTTTCGGAGAGAGACTATGTATCGCTCGCGACGAGTTTAGCTATAAGATTACCCCAAAGCTCAGAGGAAATTGTGGCAGCGCAGTTAAAAAACATTGAAAACACAGACCGTCGACGTCGATTCGAATGGATTAGTCCAGCGTTGTCAGCTGAGCGAGAGGTTCGAGACGAATTTTTCAACTCTTTACATCGAGTTCAAAATCGTGAGACCGAATCTTGGGTGTTAACTGCTTTGCAGGCGCTGCACCATCCATTGCGGCGGGATGTTTCCGAGTCTTATATACTNCCCAGTTTAGAGTTACTTAAGGAAATCCAACTGACCGGCGACATTTTTTTNCCGGGGCGTTGGTTAACAACGANTTTGGGGAATCATGTGTCTGTTTCGGCAGCGGATANNGTNCGTAATTTTCTTGNNCAACGCCCAGAGTACAATNNACCGNTNCGATTGAAAATTTTGCAAGCGGCNGATAATTTATTTAGNGCANAGAAGATNNTTGGGAACAACNCNNTAAGNCGTTTNNCTNTCCGTCAAATCAAAGTCTNNGTTTNCNGTCGCTATNGCTTNATCNGTNAATTTACTGTGTTANCGAATCNATAAGTNGTAAACGCNAATTGANTNTNNGAGGATNNATTNANTGACTAATGTTCNGCATANTNAAAAAAATCCCGCTCAGCCAGTCTTTCGGAGGGGCTGACCAAGCGGGTAATNAAGGAGCTATNTTTAGGTNGGGTTAATTTCAGAGAAAAAAACAACCTCTTGGCTTTTAGTGACAGCNTGTTGCTGATAGTTATCAATAAATCGAGATGTGCCGTGGGCTGAATAACACGAGCGCTACAGATTAGTTTTTTTCACCTATTAGTTGAAGATTGGTAGTTTGTTATGTTCCATAGTTATCTTTANACTNNNTNCAGTCTCGAGANCATTTCATTCTTTTTCAAGCTCGCAAAAGCAATACTTGAGTGTTAATCACGAGACAGAATATTCAAAACATTACCTTAAGACCGGAAGAAAGGAGGGGACGCAGGAAGGCAAGGACTGNAGGCTACTACTTCAAGGAAAATTCTTTATGCAAAGGAGCCNTTCAGCCTTGTCTGCCCTGTTCTTCAANGCCNANTATAGGCGNCTNAGANTNTNNNGNCGNAAAAGTTTAATAAGAGATTTTCAGCTATTAAATCAGCTCGTCANGTGCTTNTTGGNTGTGTCCTTAGATTACATGAATCTAGAGTATGCCTGGAAGTTTCCCACTACTATCGCCAAACCGATCCATNGGAACATCAAGTCCATCGGCGATAGACAATAACATATTGGTCATTGGGGTTTCATCCGGCACACGTAAGTGTCTGCCACCCTTAAGTTTACCGCCACCTCCACCGACAAGCACTGTCGGTAAATCANTGTGCAAATGGGCGTTAGAGTCGCTTAAACTTGAGCCATATAGCACTAGCGAATTATCTAATATAGAACCCGTCTCGTCTGTAGAATCTCGTAATTTTCCTAAGAGATAAGAAAACATTTCCACATGATACTGATCTATGTTTTGCAGCCTTGCCATGCGTACAGGGTCATTCTGGTGATGCGAAAGACCGTGGTGTGCGTCAGGAACACCGATGGAAGGATAGGCACGATTGCCTCCCTCACGGCTAAACATAAACGTTACAACGCGTGTCAAATCTGCCTGAAACGCTATAGATATGAGGTCGCTCATAATTTTTAGATGATCTTCGAAAGAAGGTGGAATACCCTCAGGCCTATCGAGAGTTGGTAACTCTGCAGCCTCTCTTTGTTCGACATTTTGTATGCGACGTTCCACTTCGCGGACCGAATCTAAATAGTCAGACAGTTTACTCCTATCTGAAGCGCCAAGTTTCGGAGCAAGGCGTTGAGTATCTTGAAGAACGAAGTCTAGCAGGCTTCTGTTCTGTTTTAGCTGCATGGCGCGCGCTTTTGGATCAGTGGTTTCACCATCACCAAATAGGCGCTCGAATACCCTACGGGGGTTTGTTTCATAGGGAAGTGGCGTCGTTGGGGAACTCCAAGAAATTGTGTTGCTATATGCGCAGCTGTAACCAGAGTCACAGCCCCCTACCATTCTGACATCTTGCAAGCCAATTTCTAGCGAGGGGAGCGGTGTGGTCTGACCGATTTTTTGGGCAATCGCCTGGTCTATTGACTGTCCATTACGAATATCAGCACCCCGGGTTTTCTTAGGATGTGCTCCCGTTAACCAGCTTGCTCCGGCTCTCGCGTGATCACCAGGCCCATCACCCAAAGCTTCGCCATTTTTGTGGTTCAGACCACTAACAACAACCGTCTGATTATGAAAACTTTTTAACGGGCTTAGTGTTTTTGAAAGAGAGAAACTACTGCCGGTCTCTGCTGGCGTCCAGTCTTTCATGATTATTCCGTTGGCAGTGTAAACAAAAGCTGCTCGTGTCACAGGTATGGCTGTTGATGCGAATGCCGGAGTCATTGCATCCAGGTAGGGAAGCGCAATAGTTGCACCAACACCATGAAGGAAAGTACGACGGGATAGGTGTTTTTTAGTTACCATCTCAAGCCTCCGGAACAGATCTCATACGAAAGGGTACACTACTCACAATACCGCCTACAAGGGCGGAAAATCGGTAGTCAGATATCTCAACTAATCGGCGAATCTCGCGAAGGGCGGGTCTGTCAGAAGGCTCAAGGCCCCGACCTATCGCATAGGTTAGTAATTTCTCGGCAAAAGTCTCAACGAACTCGTCTTTTCTCGTCATCAGAACATTGCGTAACCCATCAATGCCATCAACAATTGTGCCATCCGGGAGAGATCCAGTGTCATCAACTTCCATGCCATCCTCAGTTACCCGCTTTCGGCCGACCGCGTCAAACGACTCCAGCGCAAAACCAAGAGGATCAAGTCGGTCGTGGCAAACAGCACAGGCTGGATTAGCTCGATGCTGTTCTAAAGCTTCTCTTAAACTCCCCGCCGATATTTCTGCAGAGTCGTCCAGCGCAGGAACATCAGGTGGTGGCGGGGGCGGTGGTGATCCTAGTATATTTTCTAAAACCCACTTACCCCTCAATACTGGTGAAGTTCGAGTGGGGTATGAAGTGACCATTAAAATGCTACCCTGCCCAAGCACGCCCCGCCTCCCTGTATCGATAAGTGATACGCGTCGAAAATAACCACCCTCCACACCTTNTATTCCGTAGTACTCAGCGAGCCGTTCATTGACAAAAGTGTAATCAGCATTAATCAAATCGAGAATGCTTCGATCTTCTTTGATCATATTTGCNAAAAATAACTCCGTTTCTTGCTGGAACGCATATCTCAGAGAATTATCGAAATANTCGTATCTCTCTGGGTCTGGCGCCCAGTCTCGAACATTCCGGAGATGTAACCACTGTCCGCCAAAGTTATCCACCAAGGCCTTAGCCTTTGGGTCCGCTAACATACGAGCAATTTGTGAAGATAAAATTTCAGGTTTTTTTAGATTACCTTCTGTTGCGAGTAACAATAATTCTTCGTCTGGAATACTGCTCCAGAGGAAAAAGGANAGGCGAGACGCTAGATCGGTATCCGAAAGCTCATATATATCGTTTGCATTACCGCCTTCTGGTAAAGCGGGAGCTCGATACAGGAAGCGTGGTGACACCAGTAGCCCATTTAGCGCCAATTCGATACCGTGTTCGAAACTACCACCGTCTGATCTTCCTTCTAAAAAAAGAGCAATTAATGGGTTGATATCTTCGGTGGTTACAGCGCCGCGATAACCTCTNCGCGCCAGATTCGTTAAAATCTTTCTAGCACAGGTCTCTTCTTCGTCTCTCTGGGCCGGGCGACAGATGAAGATTCGTTTCTGGCTNTCTTGAATGCCGACTCTTCTTGTTGCATAAGGGCCACCAATCAATACGTAGTCAACAGAGTAGTTGAAGGCGTTTTTCAGATCNCCTTCTGAGCTCGTTTCTGGAAGCAGGTATTCATTTAAAAATCCCGCTGCAATCTCATGCTCACCAGCCTCGAGCGTCAGGGGAATTTCATACAATCGAGTACCCTGTTGAGCCTCCAAATTACTGAAGGCCGCATCAATTAGTTGTATACGCTCTCCATCAACCCGAACATCTAGTTGTGGTGCTGGCATGTGGGACATACGGCGCCCTCTGACTCTAATTGTTACCGTGTAATCTGCGTAAAAAGGAAAAATATGTTTGAATAGAATTCCCCCGCGTTCATTTTGAGGAAGTCCACCAATGGATTCATTTCGAATTCCATCTTGTGGCGTAAACCGCTCAACTATTGGCTTAGGCGTTAGGGTGCCTACCGCAAGGCGACTAGCTCTTCGTGCCGCTGAAACATATTTCTCAATATGCAAAGGAGACACCGTCAATACGTCTCCTATGTTGTCAAAGCCATAGCCTGAATCATCGGCTGGTAAGTCCTCTGAGTGATCGAGATCTATCCCCAACAAATCTCTTATGGCATTGCTGTACTCGGCGCGATTGAGTCGATGGATTGCTGGAGAACCGGGGTTTGGATTACTAATAGCGTGATCGTCTAGCTGAGTTTCTAGCCAAGAGACAAGTTCAAATCGGGCTGAATCGGATGGCCTGGGCATTCCGGTGGGTGGCATTTCGCCACTCGCTAGGCGCCGCAAGACTTTTTCAAGTACATTTGCATGCCTGCTGAGTTCCGAGGCAGTTACACCCTCTAAGCTGAAATCTGCCGTTCGAAGCGTTTCGTTATGACACACAACACAATACTGCTCGAGAGTCTTGTCGAGAGTTTGGCTAGTCGTAATTTCCGCAGACTGCTGTGCGAAAGTAATCGCAGTAGGGACGCATAAAACTAGTCCCGCACCTAATGCCAACTTGTGAAGTATTTGCCTCATAAGAAATGATGATATAGCATCAAGGCGTTATGGGACAACTCCTCCGCCTTTCAATATTTTTAGCTTTATCAATGGCTTCCTTCGTTGCCGCCGGTCAATCTAGCAGTGAAAATCACTCAACACACGAGCTTATTACGGCGGTGCAGCGCGTAAGTTACGATGAGGTCAACCAGCTTTTAGAATCTGGTGTCAATGTAAATGTCTCCCGAGCAGATGGATCGACGGCGCTGAGCTGGGCGTCCCAAAGGCCTGATATTCATATTGTGACAGCACTTTTAAAAGCTGGTGCCGATCCTAATAGCCAAGATGAGAATGGAGAAACTCCTCTAACATTGGCTAGTGCGCGTGGCAATTCGCAAATCGTAGAAGCACTAATTAATGCGGGTGCTGATATTACAAGAAATAGATGGAGCGGCGAGACCCCGCTCCATGCGGCAATATTCGGTGGCAACTTGGATATTGTTCGGTTGCTAATTGAACGAGGTGTAGACGTGAACGCGAAGGATTCACGTATGGGTCAAACACCACTCATGCGGGCGGTGGCTGGTGGTAACAAAGAAATAACTCTGGCTCTTATCGCAAGCGGAGCGAGTCTAAGTTCTATCTCGAAAGGGGGTTTTCAAGCCATACATTTCGCTGCTCTTTATGGGC
>PAWK01000042.1 GCA_002714195.1 Gammaproteobacteria bacterium
CTCAGGCTTGTGCAAAATGACAAGTTGATAGAAGAACCCATTCCGGGCGTCCCTTTTGTCAGAACCGACGGCAATGGTGGGCTTATGGATGTCGCTATACACCCCAATTTTTCGGAAAATCGGCTGGTCTACCTGACCTATACCAAGCCGGCAGAGAATGGTTGGGGTGCGCCGGCCCTTGCAGTAGGGACTCTTTTAGACGGCGCTTTAATTGATACCCATGATATTCTCGTTACTGAGGCATATGAGGGGAACTCTGGTTTAAATGGTCGCGTGGCTTTTGGCCCCGACGGAAAGGTGTATATGTCGACTGGTGGAAGGGTTGGCGAGGCAGCGCAAGACCCTATGAGTTTGAGGGGTAAGGTTCTTAGATTGGAAGATGACGGACGCGTGCCTATTGATAATCCTTTTAGAAATCGTCTCAATTATCGACCAGAGATTTTCACTCTTGGACATCGTAATACACTTGCCCTTATTCAACACCCAACTTCTGGAGAGATATGGCAGCATGAAAACGGGCCAAATGGTGGAGATGAAATTAATATTCTATTGCCCGGGGGCAACTACGGGTGGCCGCTTGTAAGCTTTGGAAGATTCTATTCCGGAGGAAGGGTTAATGAGCATCCTACACGGGAGGGTTTGCAAACTCCTTTATTAGTTTGGTTACCGGCGATAGCAGCATCGGGAATGGCAGTTTATACCGGAGACAAGTTTCCAGCATGGGAAAACAACGTGTTTATAGGATCGCTACGAATGGGAGGTATTCCTGGTACTGGTCATTTGCAGCGAATTGTATTTAACGAGAACACAGAGGAGATGCGAAGAGAATTACTTCTAACGGAGTTAAAAAGAAGAATTAGAGAAGTTCGTGAAGGCCCAGATGGTCTGCTTTATCTGCTTACAGACGAAGAAAATGACGGTGCTCTACTCAGGATTGAGCCTGCTGCTAACAAGATGAATTAGATGCTAGCTAAATAGGGTAGAAAACCGTGTTCATTGTTTTTTCGTTTCTCTGAACTTAGGTCTCAATAAAATAACTTCAAAACTCGTGGAATTAGTTATGATAGGTTCGTTGCAAGTTCTTTTATCCGGCATTATTGCGGGAATGATTATTTTTCAAGCCGGAGTTGTCGCGCCAGCACTCTTTAAGAATCTACCTGCTGAGCAAGCGGGTCCCTTTTTACGCTCTGTATTCCCAAAATTATTTGGTATAGCATTTTTACTCGGATGCGTCGCGTTCGTTTTGTCATTTATTGATAATGGTGGAGCAGCCTCAAAAATCGTTTTCTTGGTTACTGTTGTAGCGATGGCGATTTGTTATTTAGTAATACCGGCTACGAATTCTGCGAAAGATTCAGGGGAAGAAGGCACCTTCAAAAAATTGCACAGCTTGAGCGTAATATTAACTCTGATTGTCCTTGTGTTGAACGTTATCTGGGTTTTTTTCAGTTAGAGTTCAACTGGGGCATTTCTGGATAAGCAGTGGAGAGGAGTCAATATATGAATGAAATTCAGCAAAGCGGCTTTACCTATGCACTGGTCATGCTGATTGCAGGAATTGGAATTCCAATTATGGCTGCATTAAATGCGGAGTTGGGAATAAAGCTACAAAGTTCTGGCGTCGCTTCAAGCATTTTATTTCTTGTGGGTCTGCTCGGATCATTGGTCTATCTGTTTACAGTAGAAGGAAGGATGCCAAGTTTTTCAAATTTTGATGTACCTATCTACTTTTATCTTGGTGGAATTTTCGTATTGTTCTATGTGCTCAGTATCGCTTGGGCAGCACCTAGTTTCGGAGTCGGAAACGCCATCGCTTTTGTTTTACTCGGTCAATTAATTGCGATGGCAACAATTGATCAATTTGGTTTGTTGGGGGCTCCTCAAACTAACCTCACGACTTTGAGAATCTTTGGTCTAATATTAATGGCTATTGGAGTTTTCTTTGTAGTAAGAAAATAATATAAAGTCCTATATGCCGGTTTTCTAAATAATAAAAAGAATTGGAGGCAGACCCGTGAAAATGAACAAATATCTTTTCGGAGTGCTATGCACTTTATTACTAGCTAGCTGTGGTGCGGATGACAATAGTGCGAATGTAGTCACCGGTGAAGGATACCCGAACCCAAACCCGGTAATCGAGAATGAGTGGGGTAATTTACCCGCTGGGCGTCAATGGGGGTCTACGGCCGGGATTGACATCGATCCCACGGATGGCCACGTTGTCGGTTACGAGCGCTGCGGAGCCGGAGCGCTCGGGGGCTCAGGGGTTAGTTGCGACACTAATCTAGTAGATCCTGTTTTTAAGTTTGATCGTCACACTGGNGAGGTATTAGCTAACTTTGGTGCAGGCCTTATGGTTANACCCCACGGTATTCATGTNGACGATGAAGGAAACGTGTGGGTTGCGGACTTTGCCGGCAACATTGCGCGCACAAAAGGTCATCAAGTCCACAAGTTCAGCCCTGGGGGAGAATTATTGCTGAGCCTAGGGGTTGCTGGACAACCTGGCAATGATNGTAGTCACNTGAATCANCCTAATGACGTTATNGTTGGTCCCGATGGAAGTATCTACGTNGCAGATGGGCATAGCGGCCAAAACATGTTGGATGCTGATGCGCTTGAAGCAGGNAAACGTGCTGGATTGACTGCTCGAATTGTCAAGTANGCGCCTGATGGTACTTACATTAAGGAGTGGGGGCAGCTCGGTACAGATCATGGAGAATTTCGAACACCCCATGCATTAGAGTTTGACTCTCAGGGACGACTTTGGGTAGCGGATCGCGGTAATCACCGATTGGAAATCTACGATCAAGATGGTAACTATCTTGAATCAAGATATAGCTATGGTCGCATTAGTGGGCTGTTCATCACTGATGATGACATGGTATATGCAATCGATTCAGAATCAAGCCCTCTTCGGCATGAGCCCTGGCACTGCGGTGTAAGAGTAGGTCCGTTGAATGAAGATTACATCACAGCGTTTATTCCAGGCTATCAAACGGAGAGCCGCGGAGAACAAGGAACTGCTGGTGAAGGTGTTGCTGTTGATGAGGATGGCAACGTATTTGCTGCAGAAGGCCCCGCATCCCTGCCTCTGGCGGGTGGGGCTTTTACCAAGTACACTTATCGTTAGACAACTTTACGAAAAGTAGAACATTTATTCAAATGAGTGAACGGATGTTCTACTTGTGTGTTTTTATCTAATAATGCAACAAAAAAAAAATAACTGGANCTATCGTCATTCGCTAAGCGCTCGAATTTGCCATTGGGTNATGGCNTTNTCTTTCTTTTANCTNCTCTACAGTGGNGTAATGATATTTCTCCACTTNCCTGAGCTCTACTGGGGTAAAGTCGGATTTCAGGGATATCCGGCAATCTTTAAATTAGAGGATTGGGGTATTTCTTGGGAAGATGCTGAGAGGTTAGGTGACCGTCGCTGGGGTCGAAATTATCATTATCTTTTTGCATGGATTTTTGTGATAAATGGTATTGTCTATTTGTTCTGTAATGGGTGGAGAAAAGCGTTTTATTTAAAGATGTTTCCAAAAATTTCGGAGCTATCTTACAGTAGTCTAAAGAGTTTTTTTGCTAACCACATAAGAAGCTTAGAAAAAAAAGATACGAGTGCGGCAGGCTACAACGTAATTCAAAAGGTAAGTTATGTATTTATCTTATTCGTCCTCTTTCCCTTTATGATTGTAAGTGGGTTAGCTCAAATGCCTGCTTTTACCGCGATCTCTCCAGAGTTAATTGATTTATTTGGCGGCAGACAGACTGCAAGAACTCTCCATGTTATCTGTACTGTATTAATGGTTTTATTCGTTGTCGTACATTTAGTGCAAGTTTTCGCAGTAGGCGTCAAAAATCAGGTCAGAGCTATGATAACCGGAAGTTATGAAAGGCCAAAAAGTGAGTTGGAGATGCCGAAATGAAAAAACTTGGATCGTCGAATGGAACCAGAAAAGCTACTTTTTCACGACGAGATATCATCAAACGAGGCGGTGCTCTTAGTGGTATTTTATTGACGGGTTGCGACTCTCAATTCTATAGACCTCCTGTAATCCGAGGTGGCTTGATGGGTGTGGCCGATGTTTTGACGATGGCGACTCAACGTAGCCTAATGTCGAATGATCAATTAGTTCAAGAGCATGATCCAAGAGACGTAACCAAGAATTTTCCGGTCTGGAATCAGAGTAATCCTGAAGTTGAGGAGTACCAGCGCCTNAAAGCGAATAACTTCGANGATTGGNTCCTNCCGGTCACNGGNTTAGTTAACAGNCCAATTTCGATTTCATTNTCAGACCTNAAGAACATGNCACGCAGGACTCAGACTACAATGCACATTTGTGAGCAGGGTTGGTCCGCGATAGCAACTTGGACAGGGGCACCCCTTCTGTCGATTATCCAGGCGGCAGGCGGAATAAAACCTCAAGCTAAATATGTAATTATAGAGGCTTACGGCGGATGGTATGAAAGTTATGATATGTTTGACGTAAGTCACCCACAAACGATTCTGGCGTATGGGATGAATGGTAAAGACCTNCCCNCNGGNAATGGCGCCCCCGTAAGACTNAGAGTTGAGAGGCATTGTGGTTACAAGCAGATCAAATTCGTTAAATCTATTGAAATAGTTTCTACTGTTGANCACCACGGTNGAGGTACAGGTGGAATAAATTCAGACTACGGCTTTCACTGGTATGCTGGNGCATAGCTAGAGTAGTCAGTCANTTGCTGGGCCTGGGAATTTTTCTCGCAACTCGCGCTTGAGCACTTTGCCGTTTGCNTTNCTGGGAATAGTTTCTANNAAAGCTACTCCTTTTGGCAATTTGAATCGAGCGAGTTTTCCTTCACAGTGAACAAGAATGTCGTCTTCCTCAAGACTCTGATCGTTCTTAACTACCACTGCAAAAGGAGATTCGCCCCATTTATTGCTTGGCTGTCCAATGACTGCTACTTCTACTATTCCGGGGTGAGTCATCAGAATATTCTCAACCTCAGCTGGATACACATTCTCTCCNCCGGAAATAATCATATCCTTAATTCGATCCTGAATATAAACAAATCCTTCTNCATCCATAGAGGCTACGTCTCCAGTGCGGAGCCAACCATCAGATGTAATTGCCTCTTCAGTTGCATCTGGTCTATTCCAATACTCCAGCATGATGTGTTTACCCCTTATCCAAATTTCTCCTTGCTCACCTGGTTGACAATCATTGCCCTCTTCACTAACTACTCTTCCTTCGGTGTGAAAAAAAACTTGCCCTGTTGAGCCTATTTTCTTCAAGGCATTTTCGGCATTAATTACGCAAGCAGGGCCACAAACTTCTGTTAGTCCATAAATTTGATGCACCTCAATATTCCAGTCCGCGTATTTACGAATCAGATTTTCGGGAAGGGGGGCGGCGCCGCTTTGAATCCATCTTAGCTTTGAGTAGTCATACTGTGTTACGTTCGGAACTTGTGACATGAAATTAAGCATGGCAGGAACTAATAAAGAGCAGGTGATACTTTCTTGTGGTATCAATTCCCATGCCTTGACTGGGTCAAATTCTCGCATTACCACGCTGGTTACTCCCCAATAAATATTTAGTGTTACTGGCACTAGAGAGCCGACATGGAAGAGGGGTAGTGCGACCAGATAGCGATCACCATCCCTTAAATCTGTAGATGCAATNAAAGTGACAAGAGCCCACATCGATGTATTATGGGANTGGACCACNCCCTTNGGGGATCCGGTAGTGCCTGATGTGTACATNATATAAAGTAAGTCATCTTCTTCCGCGCCAATCGGTGGTTCTGTTTTGGCNCCGGCTANCTCGAAATNTGTNATAGTCCTCTGCAAACTCGAGATACTCNCTANTNGCAGATACTTGTATCCATGTATCTACATCTGTTTTCTTACCTCGNTTGAAAAGCTCATGAAACACTTCTTTGAATTCNTCGCCAAAAATTAAGGTTTNAGATCCGCTGTCCTTTAGAATAAATTCCAATTCATCAGGCACTAAACGCCAGTTTAAAGGAACGACAACACCACCGATTTTTGCTATCGCGAAATATGCTTCAAGAAATTCAGCACTATTCATTAAAGCTAAGGCCACACGGTCACCGGGCTTAACTCCATGAGTGATTAGGGAATTTGCAATTTGATTGGAGCGATTGTTGAGCTCTTCAAAAGTTAGGCGCAGACCTGACTGGGAGTCAATATAGGCTTCTCTCAGGGGGTTAATTAATGCACGTTTAGCCAGAAGTAGTCCGATATTATTTTTCATTGGATAATCCGTAGGTAGAGACTTTGTTCAGTTTTATGAGACTATAAGTAAATACATTACGAACGCTGATGACAAGGCTAATGTTCAGAGATCTGAAAAAAAAATCATGTTGGCTGGCACTTGTTTCTCTTATAGTTNGCGCATCGGTTAACAAGGGNGTTGCGCAANAANNTAACTCTGAATTGACCGAATATAGCCATCCAAATCTCCAAGGATTTTGGACCAACCCATATCAAACACCACTGGAAAGACCTTTAACTCTTGGGAATAAGCGTTTCTACTCGAATTCAGAGGCAGAGACTCTTAGAAAGCAGGCTATCGCAGTTGATGAAAAGAGGAGGGCGCCACTTGATCCGCATCGTCCTGCTCCCGAGCTTGGGGGACAACTAAATAATCAAGCAGACGGTAATTTTGAGATCATGCCCATAGAACTGGCTCAAATATCCGGAGAGTTCCGCACATCGCTCATAGTTAAGCCTAATTCGGGCCGGATTCCCTGGCGAGCAGGGGGGAAAGATATCCATCAGCAGTGGCGTGATCAGGGTAAGGGCAGGTTTGATGGGCCAGAAGGTATGACTCCTTTGGACAGATGTCTGACTCCCGGAGGTCAATTGCCTTTAATCTATATGTTTGGTGGCGTAGAAACAGCTCTGGGAAATCCCGCTGGAGACAACCCTGTGAGGAATATTCAGATTGTTCAAAATAAAGACTACGTTGTAATTTTGTCTGAATACTTCAGTCTAGTAAGAATTATTCGAATTGATAGCGAATTTATGCCCGAATTGGGTCGTAAGTGGATGGGTGACTCTATTGGGTATTATGAGGGTAACTCGCTTATTGTTTATACAAAAAATTTCAGGGAGGAACAGTCGATTACACCATTGAGATCTTCAGCTGATTTTCAGGTAAAAGAGGTGTATACGAAAATCGATGAAAACCAAATTCTATTCCAATACACAATTAATGATCCTAATATCTACAGAGACAGATGGGTTGCTGAGATTCCAATTCGAAGAATGGAAGCAGAATTAAAGCTCTATGAGTATGCTTGTCATGAGGGCAATTATTCATTACCAATTATGCTCCGGGCGGCTCGAATGGAAGAAGCCGGATTATTGTTACCTCGTCGTTAACAATTCAAAAGAATAAAGTATAATACTTTTCATTCTGATTTAGACGTCAGAGTACAGCTTAGATCCTTTTTATTAATCAATACTCGCTATCTGCGAGTCTACCTAAGTACGGAAAACACAAATAATGAAAGTAGCCTATGTATTTCGAAATGATATGTCAGCAACATTCCAGCTTGCATCCATGATATTGCCGCAATTGGAGGACGGAACCCATGGTGTTGAGGTTGTGGGGATGATGTTTTTTGATGACAACGTATACTCTTTAAGTGCCGAAAACGATATTGGTATGCGGCTCTCTAAGGTTGCTGAGCAGCATAATATTCTCTTAATGATTTGTGATCAGTGTGCTTTGCGTAGAGGCTTGGCAGAAGGCGATTTTTCTCAATGCGGTTCTGGGGAGGTTAAGGCGAAAAATACGGTTAATGGCGTTGTTGCAGGGTGTTTTCCTCAGCTATATAGCGCCCTTTCAGGCAATATGCCGGATCAAGTAATTACGCTTTGATTTGTAAAATTTTTTTTGGCTGCAGCAATACTAAGTCCCATACCTCAGTNGTAGCACTGTTCATATCAATAGCGCTTCCAATCAGTGCGCATGGTGGTGTATTCACTCTAGGTCCAGGGTTAGGTGTTGAGAGAGTCAATGATCTTTTTAATGTAGATCTTGATGTTGTTCGNGGTCTCTACAGATTCGACAACGGGATCACCGCTGGTGCAGTGGTGATGTTCGGTTATGTCGACTATCGTGATGTTCCAGACGAGGGAAGGTATGAGGCTATTATTGGCTATTCACCAAGCATTGCTAATTCAAAGTTTTCACCTTATGGATTTATAACCAAGGGTGTCCGTTCATATTTCGGTTCACTTTCGAGTATTCACTACCACACAGCGACTGTAGGCGGAAGATATTCGATTGGGAAGAAAACCTATCTTGACGCATCGTATCGGCATCGTAATACAAGTGATATGAGTTGGGAGACCGGAACATTTTCAATTGGNGTTGGCTATAACATTTCTCAAAGACTTTCTTTACAACTTAATATAGGAACTACATGGGGAGATTACCAAGGAGACCAAGCGATAGTAGCACTTATTAGCCGCTTTTGACGCTGCCGNCCGCGTTTACCCGCATATCTATTCTAAAGTTGACCAACCTAAAGGGTCATATGCTATTCCAATGTCCACGAAACCTTGGATGGCAAGCAAACACCCAGTAATTAAGATACCTAATACTGACGTAATCAATTTATTGTCTGCAGCTTGACCTAGGATTCCTGTAGGGGCATGCGTTAGGTCATTGAATGTTGCTGTGTCGACAGCTGTTTGGAGAATTGAAACAGATTTCCTACTGGGGGCTAAGCTCTGATCATCGGTCGCAACTGAGCATTCTATTGCCAAGCATTCACTGCGGAGAAAATCGATATCAGCCACTCTTTGCTTTTGTAGCCNGATCGCATTAAACATTGCAAATAGACTTATTGATCCTATCGCAAATATNATTAATATGATCATAACTATCGTAGTGGCGTGGTGAGATGNTTGGGTCCAAATAATAGAGTTCAACATGATTACCGAAAATACTGCACATAAAATAAGGATTGANGTATATCCTTGGATACGGAGATAAAACTGTTCTCCAAAGCGAATTATACAATTTCGAATTTCCATAAATGCGATAACACTATTNGGATCTAATAATGATAATNTATAGCTATCATTTTTTTTNNCTAAACTNAGGTCATGAAGTAGAGAGGATTCAATACCNGTNGGTTCAACTAAATTTCTTANAAGTTTAAGGGCNTTATATCTTCTCTTAAAGTCAAATGCGCATACGAGACCAAAGCCCATAATGCCGATCCCGCTCATACAGGCAAGAAATCGCGCTACATTTCCTAGCAGTGGTTCGCCAAACAACAAAAACGAGCTCGGATAAAGGAAACTGTGTATTAACGGAGGTAGAATCGCAATAGATAGTGCCAACATTCCTACATAGGCGTCGTAAATTCTTGGCTTTTTCGTGGCATATACGGTTTTGATGATGCCCGTAAACAACGTCTTTGGTGATATTTGAATATCTTTTCCATGACTTGATTTTGAAATTTTACTTAGATAAATGTTTTGAGAGNTCATATCNCTGCGAGCATTTTTAANTGAGAAGTCTATTTCGCTCTCAAGTAAACCAGGGAAATTTGAAGGCGAACTCCAGCCTATTCCCACTAATTTGCGAGTACTGCGGTCGTAAGTCCACTCTGGCGCTGGTTGAGAAAGGGCATCAAACTCCTCAGCTGTGAAATAAGCATACTTCACGGAAATGATGAGTCGACGCAGAAAAAGAAACATGTACGCCAATACAATTTGGTAAGGATCGATGTAAGTTGTGTCAGAATAGTCAAATAGGGTAGAAAAAAATCCAACCGTAATAATCCATGATGAAGGGTAGACTAAAAACCATGAAAACAGCATAAAGCCGATTGGTCGGTATCTTGTAGATAAAGACCACAAATTTCTGTTTTCACAGACATACCAAGCTCGTATTAACGAACGCTCAATCAGCAGTGCGGCAATAGGAGATAGCAACACTGGAGGCAGGTTTTCATAGATAAATGTAATCCAAAACTGTTTCCAAGAGAAAGTAAGCTGTTGGTTTTTCATAGCTGATCCATGTAGAGATTATTCAGTGCGTGACAGAGTCAATGACGGTTTGAAAAAATTTGANATGATCCCACTCGGCTGGGAATTCCGTTAAGTGATAAGAGTTTGATCGCTCTTTTGTATTCCCAACTATCTCAAGTGTACTATTTCTAACAGCAATAAGGTCTAGACCGGGATGAATGTANATATTGTTGCTTCTACTTCCTAATGCCATAAACCATTCATCAGAAACGCTCGGCCACCAAAAATACCCATAACCGTAAGGTTGAGAGGATGTAATCGTCGTCGTGAGGGCTGTCGACTCAGTTACCCACGCACTTGGAATCACTATCTCTTGCCCCCATTTTCCCTCTCGTGCGTACAGCAAACCAAAACGAGCGAAGTCTCTTGTAGTAGCATCGATGCAGCACCACGGCATGTAGTTATTAAAGGCGTCTTTCCACCACGATGCGGTCATACCAATTTTTGAAAATAACTCATTATTAGCAAATTCATAGAGTGTAAGTTGGGATACTCGTTCTATTATTTCTCCAATGATTTGGGTGTCAGAATTCTGATAGTTCCAGTTGTAGTTGGCCCCTCTCCAATGAGCTCTGCTTGGGTCAACCTCTCTGTCTTGAATACTAAACAATCTATTGTTTACAGGTTTTGAATAATTTATGGATCCATCCTCTTTTAAAGCACCCGAATACATAACTCTCCCATCATTACCTCCTTTCTCTTTGAGTCCTGAAGACATCATCAGAAGATTCTTGATTGTTATGTTTTGGTTTTCTGTGTTTTTCCATTCTTCTATAAAATCCGCTGCAGAGAGATCTATTGATGAGATATANCCACGATCCAAGGCTACCCCCATCAATGCGCTGGTGAAAGATTTTGCCGTTGACCATGAGGTTGCTATGGTCTCGTGGGTGGCGTCATGTGCATATTTTTCGGCAACTACTGCTCCGTGCCGAACAATTACTAAGCCTTGTGTATTTTGAGGCNAAGAGTTTCCGTCAATCAATACGTTGTCGAAGGCATAATCTAATGCCTCTTGGAGTTTGTCGCTACTCATACCTACATCTTCTGGTTTGACTACAACCCACGAAGAAGACGGAAACGTACTAATAGAACTTGTTAAGTCTGATTTAACTACTTCAAATAGCAGATTTTTTGAATCAATAAGCTTCAAATCGAGCTCATACACTTTGTTCTTGTAAGGCAACTTCTTGATTGTTAACGTGTCAGACTCAAATTTATTTGAAAGATTAGTTGAAGGAATTTTGATTTCATTGGCCGAGCGTAATTTTAAGCATACCGTAGCGCAAGGGGCTATATCGAAAACCGCTTGGTAGCTGTTTCCATCAGCGANAAGATGATCAACTTTNAGAGTGCCGTCGTTGAAACTTGCAGAGGTACTATATTCAATTACAAAAGCCAGTTTGTTTTCACAAGAAAGGTCATTCCATTCACCTGATTTACCAAGATGGTTTAATGTGNNCGATCCTTTCGGCCAAAATTCNAGGCTCATTGCCAGACAGTCTTGNTTGCCCATAAAATTGTCGGGCTCNCCATAATTAGANTTAAAACCCGGCCCATTACCCCATAAGTTATATGCTGTNATATNGGAAGTATCTATCNTGGAATTATCACTCCATCTCCAATCATCTTCTTGATTTAAGTCTGATCCCCCTAACCAAAAATAGTTTGATCCACCTCCATCGCTGGCTGATGTCATAGTTTGAGACATAAAAGATTTTAGGAAAATATTCTCTTGAAATGATTCTATTTTGGCGAGCGTTCCAGATTTTTTTTGCGCAAAATCCAGCGCTTCTGACCACGTCATGGGTGACACGATTTTTTCATATGTGCTCCCTTCAAAAGTCACTGCATTCTCAAATTTTTCGGTATTTGCTAAAACGGGATTTAAAGAAATAAGAAAATGGAGTGTTATCATACTTGCGACGAACCTTAATCTTCGTTTGGAAATAACCGTATATGATTCATGCATGGGTTATATCTCCCGAAGATTGTAATTTCTTACTATAATTTTCCTCAGAAATATAGAAATGAAGGATCGCCGCTATTAACCCGAGTATGATGCCAGCTATCCAAACTCCGTTATAGCTTCCAAAATTTTCATAAAGCCACCCGCCTAACCATACGCCTGTGAAGCTCCCTACCTGATGACTGAAAAAGACAATACCGTATAGGAATGACATATAGCGAGTTCCAAAAAATGTTGCCACTAGACTTGAGGTTGGTGGAACAGTAGCCAACCACAGGAAACCCATGAAGGCACTGAATACCACTACACTTAGTGTTGAGATAGGTAGAGATAGAAATAAGGTGATTGCAATTGCTCGCCCAATGTAAATGGCAATCAAAAGCTTACGTTTAGAAAAAGTGCTAGTTGCTATTCCAGCATAATATGCACCAAAGATATTGCAAAAACCGATGATGCTAATACTGATTGCTCCCAAGTATGCTGAAAATCCTAAGTCTGTCAGATAGGCAGGCATATGGACGGTGATAAAAGCCAAATGAAATCCACAAACATAGAATCCAAAGACTAGAAGTAAGTACGAACGAACACGTAGTGCAAGTCTTGCTACCTCAAATATCGGTATTGCAGGCTCGCTTGAAGCTTCTTTTGAGACTGAGCGGCTATGCTTAGCTATTGGTAAAACACATAGAATCATGCCGCAGGACGACAAACAAATAATTTGGAGAGCTTGAAACCAACCAGTGGTTTCTATGAGTAGCTGCATGAGAGGAACAATTAAAAACTGACCTAAACTGCCCGCAGCTGTTCCGATACCTAAAGCCCAACCTTGTGTCTCTTTTGGCACCAATTTTACTAAGACCGGTAGTATTACTCCGAAAGAAGTGCCAGCTATTCCAGCGCCAACTAAGAAACCTGCTGTTGAGACGATTGCAAATTGGCTGCTTGAATATGCCATACCACCGACGCCAAGCGTGTAGCATAANATNCCAGCAAGGAGTACTCGTGTACTGCCATATTTATCCGCGATACCTCCCGCCAAGATAGCGAATATACCCCACGCTAAGTTTTGAGTTGCTAGAGCGAGCCCGAGTACATCTCTTCCCCAATTGAGATCAGCTGACATCGGTTCNAGAAATAAACCAAATCCGGCGCGGAACCCGAAAGAGAGCATAACCAAAATGCACCCAGCAATAACGACTGGCATATACACATTCTTACTTTCTATAGTCATTTCCAGGTTTTACTCTTATCCACCTTGAATCGGGATGGCCGATTAGAAAATTTTNTACTAAATTAGCTGCTGANATCGANCTGAGGCCTGCTGTTCTAGCTGAAAATNCCTCTAAAAATAAAGAAGAACAGAATTGAGAGTATAGCACCGGCAGGGAGTGTGACGACCCAAGACAAAAATATTTTACCGACAACACCTAAGTTTAATGCGCCCATGCCTCTTGCAAGTCCGACTCCTAAAACGGCTCCAACTAGCGTATGTGTAGTTGATACAGGTATACCCGTTCCTGATGCGATGACTACGGTTGTGGCGGCCGCAATTTCAGCCGCGAAACCTCGACTGGGCGTAAGTTCAGTGATATTCCTTCCTATCGTTCTGATTACTCGGTGTCCCCACATTGCTAACCCAGTGACGATTCCGAGGCCGCCTAAAAGCAATATCCAAACGGGTAACGCAGATTCAGCTTCAAAAAGACCATTATTTGCGATCACGCTATTTATGGCTGCTAGTGGACCAATAGCATTAGCAACATCGTTTGACCCATGAGCAAAGGCCATGGAGCAAGCGGTAAAAATCATTAAAACTCCAAAAACACGCTCAACGCCTTGCATCTGTTCCTCTGAACTAGCAGAGACAGAGAGTTTTAGCCGGCGTAGCATAAAAACTCCGATTGCTGTTGTTAGGCCACCAAATGCTAGTGCGAGAAAAGTGCTTTCGCTGAATGTCACGTTTATTCCTACGTGACTCAAACCTTTAACGAGGGTAACCATAGCGATTACGAAACCTACAAGAAACATATAAAAAGGTACGTATCGCTTTGCATATTTTAGTGGATCATCTGTACTTAAGACCAATTTCTGAACTGACAGGAATAGACAGAATGCAATACTCCCTGAAACAACAGGAGAGACTACCCAGCTGGCAACTATTTCACCAACTTGGCCCCACATTACTGAATCTGCTGAAACGCCAACAACGGCAAAGCCAACAATCGCGCCAATGATGGAGTGAGTCGTAGAGACTGGCCATCCGTATTTTGAAGCTACCAAGAGCCAGATTCCTGCTGCCAATAGGGAGGAAAGCATCCCAAAGATGAGCAATTCTGGTGCATCATTGAAGCCAGCAGTTTCAATATCGATGATGCTACTTCGTATGGTTGAGGTTACCTCCCCACCGGCAAGCCATGCTCCGGTAAACTCAAAGATCATGGCGATTATGATGGCTTGTTTGATTGTTATCGCGCGGGCACCAACAGATGTTCCCATCGCGTTAGCTACGTCATTAGCACCTACACCCCATGCCATAAAAAACCCAAAGACGCAGGCCATAACTAATAGCAAGAAACCATACTGGGAAATTACATCGGACATTATTTAGAAGAATTTAGTCGACAATTTTTATATAATTTTAGTGGCGCTCGACAAACGTCTATACAGGAAGATTAGAAGTTTACTAACATCCAGCGCTGAATTCTATGGCAAAATTGTAATATGCGTAGGTTTTATTGAGTTTGTCTTCGATTGAAAAAAATTTTTAGGTTACAAAATTTTCATTCACTAAATTGATGGCTAGGGTTTTTTGGTAGAAAGACACACAAAGGGTTTTTTAATGATAAGTATTACCTATATTGAACATGACGGGACCGAAAGGGTGATCGAGGCGCGGCCTGGATCGTCGGTAATGTTGGCAGCTGTTACGAACGGTATACCTGGAATTGATGCAGACTG
>PAWK01000043.1 GCA_002714195.1 Gammaproteobacteria bacterium
TAAATAGGTGTCGGCCATTCCTTAGCGAGTTTCTGAGCTGAGCTTATGTCTTGCACGATGTTGTACTCTAGGTGGGTCTCGTTATTAATCGGAGTAAAGGTCCCAGCCATAATTGAAATATGTTTTACTTTCTTTGATATCAGCTCAACTCCCTCAAGATCAGAATATGCATCAGCTNGGGTGTCTAATAGTTGAGCAAGGTTGGTCGAAAAACCAACCTGAACGATAACCACCGATTGGTCTGGCTGATTTGCGAGAACTTCCCTTAATAAGGGGACCGCATTTGGTGCANGATCTCCCAACTGCAGATCGTGTGGGTAAATGTATTGGCCATCATCTATTTCTAAGGTAACNCCAGTAAAGCGGCTTTTTTCTGGAGTGACACCACTATTCGTGATCCCAATTGGAATTTCACCCCGACCGTAAAAGGTATTGATTGCATCNACATACGGAGCTACCTCATCGTTGTCTTTGGTCAAGGTGATTGCTAGCAACTGACTCTCTCCCCTCGACTCTAGTGAGTGCAGCATCGCTAGCGCNAGAGCATCATCCACGTCATTACCCATGTCAGTGTCAAATATCAATTTAACGGGGTCGGCNCTGACGAATGTCGATAAAATTAGNAGAAAGAAGATACAAAGATTTGTGATTTGATTTTTCATTTTCTCGCTANCTGGCTAATTAAGTAAAGTAGGTTGCGCGCCATAGACAATAACTGTATCCAGTAAAACGCTTGCCTCATCTGAAGGGTTNGTCAATCTAANTTCTACGTCATGATTACCGTCACTCAGCGCATACTTCCAAAACAAATAAAAACGCCGCGTGACGAAGTCGGTGGGCCAGCTTGCTGTTTCCACCAATTCACCGTCTACATGAAGTTCTGCTTCAAATACGTAATCCTCAGTTCGGTCCTCAGATCTTGCTGCTCCCATTAAAGCAAAACCGATGCCATTGAACTCGAAATTAAAGGAGTCAGTCAGCTCGATTAAATTTCTATTTGAACCGCTGCCTGATCCAAGTTGACGGCGTTCTTTTGCGAAGTGATTTTCAAATGAGTCCTCGAACGCTACTTCTCTTGGTTCTTGCACAGGAATCGTGACACTGCTGTCGCTTACTAAACCACCCTGTCTTCGTATCATCTGTAACGCATGTTGATACGACATTTCGTAAGCCTCATTGAGTGAAATCGTNGTGTATGCAAAATCTAGATCCTCAACATCATCAAGTCCTTGAATCCAGTAATCTGGAATAGCATCGTAACCGTAGATAGTTCCTAGGATGCCCATGGCCGATGCAGGGTTACAGTCAGCATCATCGCCAGCTCTTGTCGCTATCTCAACTGTCTCAGAAAAATCTCCGTCTCCGTAGAGCAATCCGAGCACTACCCAGGCTGCATTGATTTTTGCATCTATATTAAATGGGGACATCACTCCTCTTGGGCCAAGGTCAGTGGCTGCCCACTCGCGGTTTATCCCATCCCAACCAAANTTCCAATCCTCAGGATTTTCTGCATGCAATGCAATTACGTGATCGATTATCTTATGGAAGTCGCTCTCCTCCGGAATAATGTCTATAGCAGTTTGCACTATTGTCTCGATATCACTTTCTATGAAAGCGAGAGAGTACATGGCGGCAATAAAAACACCTCCGTACCAACCGTCACCATAATTCATTATGTGGCCAACTTTGTCGCTAACCTCTACCGCAGAATTAACCATACCAGGGGTCATCATGCCGGCAAAATCTGCCTCAATCTGAAAATCGATATCATCTGCGGCNGGGTTATTNAACCAATGGCCNGATTCTGGAGGAGTCAAGCCGCTGAGAATATTGTATCTCGCAACTTGATTCGCGAACCAAAGGCTGTATTCAGCATTCGCAAATGATTCCGCTAGCGACTGGGCCGCCGCATCAAGACCCTCATCCTCAAAAACTTGTACAAAGGAGAGGTCCATGTAGATATCGTCATAGGCTCCCGGCCTCTCAGTAAAAGTTTCATATAAAAGCCCGTCGTACCATTTCAGCTCATGGTCGTCGGGTACCCTTTCGCTGTTGAACCGAAATTCAACTGGAAAGCCATAGGTTACTCCAATGGTTTGTGCGGCCCAGCCGCCCTTAATTTTGTCTCGTAGCACGTCAGTTGATAAAGTCACGGTCTCTTGAGAAAGAGCGGTACCTGAAAACAAAAGAAATGTAAGATGAATTAATAGGGACAGGGGGTTTTCTACTCGAAAGAATTGGACCACTGAATACTCCTTTCTGCTTGAGCTTTTTTTGTCTCAGTACATAATTAACAAAGTACGCGAATAGTAATTGGATGTAGTCAATGAATACAAGCACCAAAGACCATATTATTGTGGTCGGAAGTATAAATACAGATATGGTAATCGGGGCCAATAAGCTTCCCAAGCCTGGAGAAACTTTAATAGGGCATAAGTTTTTCATGAATTCCGGAGGCAAGGGAGGGAATCAGGCTGTCGCAGCAGCAAGAATGGGCGGAGAAGTATCCATGGTTGCGAATCTGGGGGCAGATGTTTTTGGTGATTCAGCCATCGCCAAATTAACGAATGAGGGTGTAAACTGTGGGAGTATTACTCGAGATAACGATANTCCCTCCGGCGTAGCTATCATAAATGTAGATGACAAAGGAGAAAATCAAATAGTTGTTGCACCGGGGGCGAACGCAAACTTAAGCGCTGATCTTGTTAGCGCCGCTCTTGAGCGGATTTCACCAAGTTCGATTGTGCTGCTCCAGTTAGAGATTCCGATTGAATCAGTGACAAGGGCGGTTGAAGTTTGCCGAGAAAAGGGTTGTAGGATCATCTTAGATCCAGCCCCTGCTCAAGCACTACCAAAATCGGTTTATGAGGGGACCTATTTGCTTACCCCCAATGAAAATGAGGCAGAATCGCTATCTGGTATCTCAATTTCTGATAGAGACTCAGTGATATGTGCTGCGGAAAAACTTTTGATGTTTGGTGTCAACAACGTAGCAATAACCCTTGGTTCGCAAGGAGTCTTTTTAGCCAATGTTGAGGGTAAGCAGTTTTTAGAAGCCACATCCGTTAGTGCAATTGATACCACCGCAGCAGGTGATTGTTTCAATGGGGCGGTAGCAGCGAAGCTATCGGAAGGATATTCGTTAGTTGAAGGAATAAGATCGGGTATACTAGCCTCTTCAATTTGTGTGACCCGGCACGGAGCGCAAGATGCAATGCCTTACGTTGATGAAATAAAATCGGCGTAGAAGTGGATCTAGTTCTATAAATCTGAAATAAATATCTGTGAGTAAAGAGAGTTAACATGAGACTAAAAAATGCAATATCGCTAGTATTACTGTTCGGNTTCTTACTTGGCTGCGATTCACAGGAGTCGGAGCGCTCATCTCTAGACATGCATGATGGCGAGAGACCTGTTATCGCACTAGTGATGAAATCCCTTGCCAACGAATTCTTTGTAAACATGGCGAGCGGAGCAGAAAGACACCAAACTGCAAGGGCAGATTACGAGCTGATTATCAATGGGATAAGAAACGAGAGTGATCTTGCTCAGCAGGTNGCACTTGTAGATCAAATGATTAGCCGAGGTGTGGATGCAATCGTTATCGCGCCGGCGGACTCTCAGGCTCTGGTACCAGCCCTCGCTCGGGCGTCGGCGGCGGGGATTGTAATTATCAATATAGACAATCGACTCGAACCTGAAGTGTTAGAGGAGTATGAATTGGCGATCCCCTTTATAGGACCTAGTAATCGAGCCGGAGCTAAAATGGTTGGCGACTTCGCTCTGCAGAGAGTGGCTGCAGGCAGTAAAGTCGCGATACTGGAGGGCATTACGTCAGCTGTAAATTCAATAGAGCGAAGGACAGGGTTTGAGGANGCAATTACCGATGCTGGCATGGATCTGGTCACGTTACAAAGTGCCGAATGGGACCAAACAAAGGCTGCCCAAGTTATGGCGGGAATATTATCGCAATATCCCGATCTTGATGTCATTCTGGCAGCAAATGATAACATGGCTTTAGGAGCTGCATCTGCCGTTAGTATAGCGCGTAGAGAGAAGGAAATTGTTATAGCAGGTTTCGATAATATTTCGGCGGTTCACCCCCTTATCGAAAGCGGGANTATTATTGCAACAGTTGATCAATTTGGAGATCAACTTGCGGTCTTTGGTATTGAATACGCTATAGAGGTATTGGAGAGTGGTGCAGAGCTTAGGGATCGAGAAACGCTATTGGAACTTGTTACTGCTGAAACTCTGTAGCTCCCGTTAGTGAGAGCAACTATGTTGTCATGTCTGGAAGTCACTGGGCTAACAAAGAGCTTCGCTACACCCGTTCTCCGGGGTTTAAAGCTGCGAATAAAGGCTAAAACCATACATGGATTGGTCGGGGAAAATGGGGCCGGTAAATCTACGTTTATCAATATAATCAGCGGATTNCTTGATCCTGATGACGGTTCCGTCAAGCTTAATGGAAGAAGTTTCAAGCCTAAAAGTAGGAGTCAGTCACTTGGTCAGGGCGTTGCTTTGGCTTCTCAAGAGCTTAGCTTAATCGACAATCTTTCAGTCGCAGAGAATATATTCTTGAGTACTCTGCCNACAAAGAACCACAGCATTGATGTTGCTGAACTTCGGTATAACGCAAAAGAATTATTGGGTTTGGTTGGGCTAGAAGAAAGCCTGCTAGGGGCACCAGTCTCTAATTTATCGCTTGCTGAAAAGCAGCTGGTGGAGTTGGCAAAGGCCCTATCCTTACCCATCGAGCGGACTAGTTTGCTGATCTTGGATGAGCCGACTGCTGCGTTAAACTCTNTTCAAGCGGAGCGCCTCCATAAAATATTNCTTGATCGAGCAAGGCAAGGGGTGAGCATTCTTTATGTGTCGCATCGACTAGAGGATGTTCTGTCAGTATGTGATGAGGTGTCTGTCCTCCATGATGGTGAGATTAAGTTGACTTCCNCTGCCGGTCAATTGACCAGTAACCGACTAATAGAGGTCATGACCGGAAGAGANCTCCAGGGGCAAGGTGAGGGTACGCCGAGAACGTATGGCAAAGTAAGGTTAAGAGTTAAAGATCTCTCGAGCAGAGATTTGCCGCACCCAGTTTCGCTGGTATGCCACAGTGGTGAGATATTAGGGATTGCGGGTTTGTCAGGATCAGGTCGATCGGAGCTGCTTCANGCTATGTTTGGCTTTGGCGTCGAGAGGGANGGTAGTGTAATACTGTGNGGCACTGAAAAGGAAAGTGAGGCTCAGGTGACGATCAATTCTCCCAGCGAAGCAGTAAAGAATGGAATTGGTTTAATTGCGGAGGATAGAAAAACCCAAGGCATTTTTGCGAATCAAGCATTATCGATGAATGTAACTGTGGCAGGCTTGGGTACGCTTGGGCGTGGATTAAATGCATTGTTTCCCGATCGAGAAAAGCAGCAAACTATACAGCTGATAACGGCGCTGAAGATCAAATGTCTTGGGCCATCGCAAACCATTGACAGGCTGAGTGGAGGAAACCAACAGAAAGCCCTGCTCGCTAGGTGGCTCGAAGTAGGGGCTAATGTCTGGCTTTTGGATGAACCAACCCGCGGGGTCGATGCAGAATCGAAGTTGGGGATTCATAGACAGCTTCGAGAACTCCGAGATAGGGGTGTAGCGTTAGTTATTGTTTCAAGTGAAATGGAAGAGTTGACCGATTTATGCGATCGAATCTTTGTGATGTCAAATAAGAAGCAAGTTGGCACTTTTTCTCGTAACCAGTGGAGTAAGGCACTATTACTAAAATCGGCTTTCAGTGAGTACAAAACGAATGAGTTGATCTAATAGGCTTATAACAAAATTTTTGGGATTTAATGTTCATGCAACCTGTAATTAATCTATTAAAATTAGTTAAAAAATTGTCGTTATCTTTTGACGAGCTTTTTATTCTACTTGCCCTGGCTTTGCTCACCTTGTTTTTTGGCTTTGCAACAGAAAACTTTTTCACTACTAACACATTGTCCTCAATTTTAGCTCAGCTGCCGACCTTAACCGTGATTACTATAGGCATGACTCTAGTTTTAATCAGCGGAGGCATCGACTTATCTGTTGGTTCTGTTGTAGCGCTATCGAGCGCCATTATTGGTATCAGTTTTTCTGTGTTTGAGTTTNCCTTCGNTCTTGCNGCGGCCTTAGGAATTTTTGTCGGTGGTTGTGCGGGTTTGGTAAACGGCATTCTTGGCAGCTACTTTCGCCTACCTATTTTTATAGTGACTCTCGGAATGTTGGAAATTTCAAGGGGTATGACCTATATGATTACNANTTCTCAAACGGTCTATGTTGGCCCTAATATCCAGTGGCTTTCTCTACCAATACCGGGTCTTGGTATATCTATCTCTTTCGTTATTGCTTTTCTATTGGTTGTGNTTGCTCAACTTCTTTTAACGAGAACTGTGTTNGGGCGTTATCTAATAGCGATAGGAACTAATGAAACAGCAGCAAAAATTTCAGGTATTCGCACAGAGCCTTACTTGGCCTNGGTATTGGTTGTCTCAGGGATGCTAGCGGGCGTGGGTGGACTGATGAGTGCATCATATCTCGGAGCCTCTGACCCAAATGCAGCAATTGGGCTAGAACTTTCAGCCATTGCGGCGGCAGTCATTGGGGGTACGAGTTTAATGGGAGGAAGGGGTTCCGTGATCGGGGCGTTCATTGGAGTTTTAATCATTTCAGTTTTACAGAATGGGTTAGCACAACTCGGAGTCTCAGAGCCGTCCAAACGCCTGATAACAGGCATGGTGATAATTTTAGCGGTTTTGATTGACCGCTGGAGGCATCGTTAACAGGNGGTGATGTGCATTGAATTTCTTAGAATCTCCTAGCGAAATATTTTCCTCAACGACCGATCAGTTTCTGCGTCCTTGAAATTCTGATAGAGTTAAATNAAAGACTTCTCGTCTAGCGTGATGTTGGGAGACTAATAATGAACAGTAAAAAGTTAAAGCAAAGAGATGCATTAATTTTTAACCGGAGGGCGTTTGTTAGCTCATTGACCTCACTAGGNGTAGGTTTTGGCTTAGGCTCTACAGGACTGTTTGCGGCGCCCAACTCACCNCCCATACCAGTCTCAGCAATTAACCATATGACGATAGCTGTATCAAACCCGACTGCCTCTCTGGAATGGTATCAGCGGCTGTTTGGTATGCCCATTGCTGCGCGTCAGGGTAATACAACAGTCTTACAAATAGGTGATGGACCACANTTTATGGCGATCGGAGGTAGTCCCAGCAGAAATCCCCGGATTACTCATTATTGCTTGGATGTAAATGGCTTTAATGATGAGAATTTGCTTAGCATTCTAGCGGAACATGGTGTTGCCAACACCGGTCAGTCGGGACCAATGCAGTCACGTGTTCGGATGCGAGGACCAGAATTTGGAGGGGCTTCAAATGGTACGCCGGAGCTCTATTTTGGAGACCCAGATGGAATTGTTGTTCAGCTCCAAGATTCTAACTATTGTGGAGGAGAAGGATTGCTTGGTGAAGAGTGTTTAGAGACGCCCGAACTTGCTCCGGTCGAGGGACTAATTAGAATAGAAGAATTCAATCATTTTACTTTGTTTGTGTCCGACACTTTGCGCTCAAGGGCTTTCTATCAAGGGTTGTTTGGTTTACCAATCGATACCTATCAGGGTTCCATGCCGGTGCTGCGAATAGGTGAGAAGAGAGAGTTTTTGGCTTTGCCTCAGGTTCCAGCTGCCGCCGGAAGGATTCATCACGCAAGTTTCAATGTTGTTGACTTTGATGTTGATAATCTTTTTTCGATTCTAGAGGGGTATGGTCTGGAAGTGCTGGGCGAGTCAAGTGGTGCCTCGGGGCCGTTGCAGGCATACGTTACGATGAGAGGCCCTGAGCGCGGAGGAGCACCCGGAGGTACTCCAGAGCTATATTTTACTGATCCCGACGGNATTCTGCTGCAATTGCAGGACATGCGCTACTGCGGCGGGGCGGGCTATTTTGGGGAACAATGTGGCACGGTTGAAAATCCTACGGGCAGAAATTTATAGAATATAAACTGAACCCTGCAACTGATGGCCGTTGTTTTTTGTTTAGCTACTAACAATTGGGTTAAACTTCTCGCGGTGTTTTACGATTAACGAGCGAAATCACTCTTCTCGATGTCAATCTCCTACCGAAACTCATTTTATCTTTTAACCTCCTTATTTTTTATGTGGGGCCTGATCACTGTTTTGGTTGATTCACTCATACCTCGACTGCGGGAAATATTTGAATTGAGTTATTTCCAGGCGGGCTTGGTGCAGTTTGCTTTTTTCATAGCTTACGGATTAGTATCGATTCCAGCGGGGAAGTTGCTTCACAGAATTGGATATCAAAGAGGAATTATAGTTGGGCTTGCTGTCATGGGGCTTGGTTGTCTTATGTTCTTGCCAGCCGCGTCTCTGCGTTGGTATGGACTGTTCTTGCTGGCGTATTTCGTACTTGCGTCGGGTATGACTTTACTCCAAGTCGCGGCTAATCCTTTCGTAACTGTTCTGGGCGAACCGGCGACGGCCGCCAGCCGGCTTAATTTATCTCAAGCTTTTAATTCATTAGGTACAACTGTTGCTCCTGCATTGGGGGCTATATTTATTCTTAGCGATAGTGTTTTGAGTAGCGATGAGTTGNCTCGGTTAGATGACATTNGCAAGTCCGTTTACTTTGCAAGCGAAGCCTCAGCAGTTCAAGGCCCATTTGTAATTCTCGCACTTATNCTTTTTATNCTTGCGGCAGTANTTTTAAAAAGCCAGTTGCCCNAGCTTCTNAAGGAGAGGCCCCGCTCTCAATATAGTCAGGTCTTAAAAGATAGAAAGCTTGTACTAGGCGCTCTAGGTATCTTTGTTTATGTCGGTGCCGAAGTGACAATTGGTAGTTACTTGATTAACTACTTTCTTGACATGAACCTTGCTGACCTAATTCGTGAGGATCAACTAATGCGAGCTATTGTGGATCGTATTCAGCCAAAAGAACTAGCGTTAGTTGATGATAATGGTTTGGTCGGTGCGTTTGTCATGTTCTATTGGGGAGGAGCGATGGTAGGTCGTTTTTTTGGCTACTACCTAATGCAGTTCTTTAGTCCAAATAAGATGCTATGCTGGGCTGCCCTTGTCGCTATATTCATGGTCTTAGTTTCAATGGTGAGCGACGGATTCCTCTCACTTTGGTCGATTTTGGGCGTTGGTTTGTTTAATTCAATTATGTTTCCGACAATTTTCAGTATAGCGCTTGAGGATCTGGAGGAATTTAAAGCACAGGGGTCNGGTATACTCTGCACAGCAATAGTCGGCGGGGCCTTTATACCGCCTCTATTTGGTTTTCTAACGGATCATATAGGATTTAAAATAGCTTTCATCTTATTACTAGTTTGTTACCTTTATATTTGGTTTTATGGAAGGCAATCACAAAAAAATGCAGCCCATTAACACTATTTCAGTTTGTGCCATACTTATTTTCCACAGTGGGTTGAGTGCGCAAACTAATTATCACCAATTCATAGATCCATTCATTGGTTCCGAGGGGCCAGGTAACGTTTTTATTGGTCCTAGCACCCCATTTGGTATGGCTAAGCCTGGCCCAGATGTGCACTTAAGAGCAAATAGTGGTTATAACGCTGACTTGGAATTACCCTTGCTAGGCTTCAGTCAAGTTCATGTCAGTGGCACGGGTGGCGGCCCGAAATACGGTAATATTTCAGTCATGCCCTATTCAGGAGACTTTCAAAATCTCGAGCAGATGTCACTTCGGTCTGATGAGCAGGCAAGGGTTGGTTATTTTGGCGTCCGTCTTAACGCCTATAATATTCAAGCGCAGCTTACAGCGTCAGATCGGACAGCCTTCCATCGATACAGTTTTCAAGATACTGCCGAAAATGCCATAAAGATAGATGGAGGCTTCTTCCTCGGCGAATTGGACGTGCCAGAGGTTAGGGAGGCGCAGCAGTTTGTTGGCTCTGAAGTTGAAGTAATCTCTGATACCGAGGTGCGCGGCTATACGCGAATAAGAGGTGGTTGGAACGCGGGGAAAGCTTACACGGTTTACTATCATGCTGAATTTGATCAGGCTTGCAGCGAAGTTATGACTTTTAAGAATGGCCAGTTATTTGCTGACAAAAAAAGCCAGTTTGATTCGGGTGAACGGACTGGGATGATTTGTAAACTTAGGGATCATTTAAGCGAGGTTGTTAATCTCAAAATTGGCATTTCGTTTGTTAGTTCGGCAAAGGCCGAACAGAATATGCGCAACGAAATTCCCGATTGGGATTTTCAAGGGATAGTTCGAGAGGCAGAGGAGAAATGGGAAAATTTGATTGGCCGAATAGAGCTGAGTAAGACTGCAACTGAGGAACAGAAGACCATGTTTTATACTGCGCTATATCACACCATGTTAATGCCGGTTAACAGAGCTGGTGAAAACCCCCTCTTCACTGCTACGCCGTACTATGATGATTTTTATGCAATCTGGGACACCTTCCGCACATCTTCGCCGTTACTTACCGTGATTTCTCCGAGTCGTCAGTCTGAAATTATCAATGCTATGTTAAATATTTATAAATATGATGATTACCTCCCTGACGCTCGGAGTGGAAACAGTAACGGAAGAACTCAGGGTGGCTCAAATTCTGCTGTGGTTATTGCCGATGCATATGTCAAAGGATTGGCGGATATTGATTTTGAAGAGGCGCTTGAGGCAATGCTTAAAGATGCTACAGTTCCACCAGGGGGTAATGAGGAGCAAGAAGGAAGAGGAGGACTTAAGGATTATAATAGCATTGGATATGTTTCTCAGAACTTTCATAGGGGAGGCACTCGCACTGTTGAGTATGCTTATAACGATTTTAATATTGCCACACTGGCTGAAGGGCTTGGGCAACTAGAAACAGCCTTCACGTATTTTGATCAAGCGAACAATTGGCAAAATCTATGGCGAGAAATCAGTAATAATGGCTCTACCGGGTTCATCATGCCTCGTAATGCCGATGGTAGTTGGGTTGATACTATTAATTGCGAACTAAATGGCGCGCCCCAGGAGAGTATGGACTATCACCCTTTAGCGCGGGATTGGCCGCGTTGCGTTTGCTGGTGGTGCGGATTTCTATATGAGGCTAGTTCCTGGGAGTACTCACTCTACGTTCCTCATGACGTGGCAAGCTTAGTCGCAAAGAGTGGGGGTACAGGAGCTTTTCGACGAAGGTTGGACACCTTATTCAATAACGGTTTCTACAACGTTGGGAATGAGCCCTCATTTTTATCCCCGACCCTGTACCATTGGATCGGCCGTCCTGATCTCAGTTCAAGCCGTATTCATGAGATCATCGATGCCAATTACAATGCTTCTCGCAGAGGCATACCAGGTAATGATGATTCCGGTTCTATGTCTTCTTGGTTAGCTTTCCATATGATGGGGTTTTTCCCAAATGCTGGGCAATCTTACTATTTGATAAATACTCCCTATTTTGATTCTACTACCTTACATTTGGAAAACGGCAATGATTTCACGATCACCACCGAAAATATGTCTACTGTAAATAAATATATTCATTCAGCCTATTTAAATGGTGAGTATTATGATCTCTCGTGGATAGAGCATAAGGATATTTTAAGTGGTGGTGAGTTAAGTTTGATTATGGATAGCATGCCGAGTAATTGGGGAACAAATTTATTGCCACCTTCGATGTCAAACAACTAGATCAAGTATTAGATTTCCGTAGGTAGTCTAATCTGCTATTTCCAAGGCTAGTTGATCTTCCTCGACGAAGTCACCCTCAGCTATGTGGACAGCGGTTACTTTGCCCGTAACGGGTGCTTCGTAGGGTACCTCCATTTTCATGACTTCAAGTATGAATAAAACGTCACCTTCTTTAACCAGTTCACCTGGCTTCGTGAGGAACTTCCATACCGTGCCACCGGTCTCCAGCTCTATTTTTGTCATGATTTTTAAACCTCCTTTGTAATCAAGGCCGAATAGAAAATTTTGCCGTTCCTAACAATGTTGGCAAGAGTGGTTGAATCCGACTAACCCAGTGACAGAGTTCTTCTCTTGTTCGCCTTGGATCTACAAGGTCGTGTACTCCGAGAGCCTCAGCCCGCGGAAAAGGCGATTGTCTTGCCGNCAACTGCTCCTCAAGTTCGCGTCGCCTTTTTTCTGGGTCGGGCGCCGCCGCAATTTCTCTCTGAAAAGCAACAGCAACCCCACCCTCGACCGGCAATGGACCACTCTCTGCTGAAGGCCAGGCAATAACGAAACCGTCCGGACCATAATGTGCTGCCTGNGCTACTCCAAAAGACCTTCGAATCATTACGGATGCCCAGGGTACAGAAGTCATCGCGGCNGTCAGTACTGCAGANGTACCATGCCTAATTGTTGCTTCCCGCTCGGCCTGACTGCCNATCATAAAGCCAGGCTCGTCGACTAGACTCACGATCGGAAGACTGAAAGTTTCGCAAAGTTCCATAAACCTTCGAGCTTTATGTGCTCCGTCAGCAGTCATCGACCCCGCTAGGAATTTGCAATTATTCGCCCAAACTCCAACCGGCTGACCGTTTAACCGACCTAGCCCAGTTAATTGTGAGCGGCCATATCCAGCTCCCATCTCAAAAAAGCTATCTTGATCGAGCACCAAAGAAATAACGCGACGCATGTCAAAAGATTTTCTTCGATCTCTCGGAACGATACTCAATAACTCTTCATCGTTACGGTCAATGGGGTCGTCACACTTAGTGACTGGAGCAAGCTGTTTGACGTTATCTGGCATGAAAGATAGAAAGCGTTGAATTTCGGCTAGACAAGCGTCTTCATCATCGGCGCCATTGTCCACGGTGCCGTTCTTTGTGTGCACCTTCCAGCCACCAAGTTCCTCTTTGGTCTTTTCTTCTCCCATAGCACGNGCGACCACCGCTGGCCCTGCGGTGAGTATCTGTGCAGTTTTTTTCGACATAACTGAAAAATGCGACGCGACAAGTCTCCCGGCCGGTAAGCCTGCGACAGCACCTAGGGCCGCAGTNGCTACTGGCACGGTCGACATNGCTTGAGCGACAGACCTGAATCTCGCAGGCGCATTNACTGGGCTCGGCAAATTTGCGCCCTTACCACTCGTGCCACCGACGCTGCCTCCGGAACCCTCATGAAGGCGAACTAGGGGGAGCTTGTATTGGATAGCTATCTCTTCNGCATAAACACTTTTTCGGAGTCCGGCAGGGGAGGGAGAACCACCTCTCATAGTGAAGTCTTCACCGCCAACTACAATTCTTCTACCACTGATCTTACCAAAACCTAGGACGAAATTGGCAGGATCAAAACTTTCGAGATTACCGTTTTCGTCATAATTTGCTGCGCCTGCTATAGGGCCAATCTCCTCAAAAGTATTGTGATCGACTAATTTGTCGATTCGTTCCCTGATCGTCAGACGACCTTTTGCATGATGCTTGGCAATCGCTTGTTCGCCNCCTTGATCCAATGCCAGTTCTCGGCGTCGAGCTATTTCATCTATTTCGTTTTTCCAGTTCATTTGCTCTTCGTATTTTATAAAATGATGTTAGATGTTTACGATTGAAATTCTCGAGCGGTGTTAGCTGCTGCTTCTACTGTAAAAATCTCTGTTTAGAGGACCCAAAGCGCATAGTACTGTTGCAACTATTTGGGTTGATAGCGACGTGGATTTGAACAATGGCATTAGTTAACTTGAAACAGCTTTCTAAGTAACAAATCTATCCTACAATCAATTGTATCTCTTATAGTGATAAGGACGCTAACACTTTTCTTGTTCCAAAAAAAGGTCGGCGTCCGTGCATTACTANAAAGTTATCGACCAGGAGTAAGTCGCCCTTTTGCCAAAAATGATCATATGTAATTTTTTCAGCTATCTCGCACACGTCATCCATCGACTCTTCACTTATATCACTGCCATCGCCAAACTGAATCTTTTTACTATCTTGATTCCGAGAATCTTTCCAGCCTTGATATGCGGCGATGAGTTGATTGAAAAATACTTTTCTACCATCATCAAGCCGTCGTATCGCAGGTAATACGGGAGTAGTGACTTTAAGATTTTCGTCCTGGAGCCATTCCCAAGTATAATTTAAATCACGGAGTCGAGTTTCAGCACTAGTCTTACTCTTGGATCCAAGAGTATTTTGCCAACTTCGTCCCTGCCCGGAATCTAAGTCGGCGCTTGCAGGCATGACGTTTGTGTACTTAACACCCTTATTTTCCAACTCATCTATCAGCTGTGGCATTCTATCTGCAAGTTGTTTGAGTAAAAGGTCGGACTGGCATAGCGGAGTTGAGCCACCACTATCACTTGNATGCTCACAAAAGAAGAGCAGTTTTGAAGGGTAAGTAGGAGTTTGGGCCATCTCATGATGCAGGAAAATTTCTACCTCTGGTGGAGCTTCGTTTGCAGTAAAAACTCTTTTAGTTTTGTTGACTCTAACGGCATTAGACAATGATTCTGCGTAGGTAAAGTTCTCAAGTTCGAGGGCTACAACACAAGCGTCAAAATCTAGCGCGTTAGACAGCGGCANCCCTCTNAGAAGAGCGGCTCCGTTGCGGGCTAAGATATTAAGTAGTNTTTTACGCTCGCTACTGAGCCAGCTTGCAGCGCCGTCAGCATCTGAAATGGTTGCTTCAACCTCGACTTGAACAGGGAAATTNTTATCAGTCATAGATCGGGAAAAATGTGTTAAATGCCGTCTCACAGAAAGTCCCAGGGTCATTGAACCTTCGNTTGGCGTTAAGATCAGAAATATCTGACATTTCTTGGTCACTTAATTCGAAGTCAAATAGAGATTGATTTTCTATCAGTCGTTCTTTTTTACTCGTTTTTGGNATAATTGCAGTACCTCGCTGCAACCCCCAGCGAAGCACTATCTGAGCTGGAGTTCTATTGAGTCTTTTTGAGGCGACCCTCACTGNGTTTTCGTTAAGAACCGACTCGGTCTTGTCTGCCATTTCTAATTCCATATAGGAAAGTGCGCCAAGCGGAGAGAAACACGTGACTGCCATNCCATACTTTTTCGCTGTTTTAATTAATTTTTCCTGTGTGAGGAATGGATGGGACTCAATTTGNAGCATGGCGGGTTTAATGCTGGAGTATGCATTCAGGTCGTGCAACAAACTCGAGTTATAATTACAAACACCGATTTCTTTCACGTGACCTCTTTCTACTAATCCTTCCATGGCATGCCAGGTTTCGGACAGAGGTACTGGATCAATATGCATTCTCGGNTTCTCTGNTATTGGGTCGAATATCCACTCNGGAGGATATCGTGTGTCAAAGTCGACATATTTGAGTGAAATAGGAAAATGAATTAGATATAAATCTAGGTAATCAGTGCCTAAATCCCGCAAAGATTTTTCGCAAGCAGGNAGTACATGTTCTGGCCGATGAAATGTATTCCATAGNTTTGATGTAACCCAGAGATCTTCCCGACGACAAATACCTTGACCAAGGGCTTGTTTTATTCCTTCACCTACTTGAATTTCATTTCCGTAATCAGCGGCGCTATCTAAGTGTCGATAGCCCGATTTAATGCCATCGACAATGATGTCTGCNGCTTCTGACTGATCAAGTTTCCAAAGCCCCAAACCAACAGAGGGCATTTTGGACTTTCCGACTGAGATTGTTTCTGACATAAAAGATTTATCCGTTTTGACTGTTACTGATGAAGTATNGCTTCTATCCCATTTCGCTTGGCATGCTCGGCTATGCTGANTACTTTATTCTCTANAATAGATCTCTGTGCAGCGCTGGCTACCAACATTGCNATGAGGCCCTGTTTTGGGGATGCAGCGTCGACCTCTTTTTGTTGTAGTTGATCTATCAAGGCTTCATGCTCAAAAAAAGTGGCCCCATGGTGACCACTTTTCTCAATATTTGNAGGATAACCTATTTCGGTACCTTCATAATATTGGTGNCCTTTTACTTCAACCATTATAGAGGCCTTCGTTTNTCTATTCTTATCGGTGCTTGCCTTCTCTGAGGCTACAAGTCGTCCTTTCTCTCCTGTCACTACGAGTTCTTCATAAAATTCGTTGGCAAACATGTTGAGGGTGAAATTTGCTCGAATACCATTGCAGTAGTTTATTATGACGAAGCCATGATCATCGATGTCAGATTTTCTGCCCTTGTACTCAAAATTTAGAAAGTTGACGGCTCTTCCTCCGCAAGCGAATACATCCCTTGGCGGAGCTTCGGCCATCAAATTAATCAAGTCAAAGTAGTGGCAACACTTCTCAACCAATGTGCCACCAGAATACTCATTAAATTTATTCCATTGCTCTACCTTGTCTAAGAACGGTGGGCGATATTCACTCATCGAGATGGTTTTCACGCTTCCCAAAGAATTCAGACTTTTCACTTCATGGAAAGCGTCGACATATTGCGCTTTGTACCTATATTGCATGCCGACTTGAATGAATTTTGGGTAACTATCACTTAGTTGGAGAATTTCCGCACCGTCTTTGAGACTTGTGGCCATTGGCTTTTCAACAAATATGGGCTTTCCTGATTTAACGGCTTCAGAAAGTATTTGATGATGAGTATAGTTTGGCGTGCATATCAGAATCACATCGACTGCCTGGTCGGTGCAGGCGTTATGAAGGGATGTATAGCGAACCACTTTCTCATTACTGAATTTTTGAAGTTCGGCTTCGGCTAGATCAATGCTTTGTTGATTAGTATCATAGATCCCATGTATTCTGCCTGCGCCCAATAGCGATGCTACCCGGATATGCTCGCGGCCAATCAAACCGCTTCCGATGATTAGAAGATTATGCATCTTTCTGGGATCCTGATAACCGATCTGTTTTGCAACTCGCGCGCTGCGATCTGCAGAGGTCTCTTCGTAAAATTTTCTGACCATAAATATTGTCCGACTGGTTAATACTGTTTATCTATTTTTGCTAAACACTTTCGACCTTGGTTGCATATCGATACCACGTGATGGAGTTTAAAACAATTAGCAGAGCAACAAGTGGCGCAAAGTACGCACTCATCCCATCTACTAACCCTATCGGAGAGAAAAGCAGGTAAACTCCAACTACACATGAAAGTAATGAAACAGCGCAAGGCGGCGCATATTTCCAGGGAGTCAAATCTACAAGTTCTTTCTTTCTAAAAGTCCACATAGTTTCTCTTGGAAGCAAATACCCTATAAGCAACATTATCCCAACTTCTAAGAGAAAGAGGATGGCGTATAAATGTATGAAGTGAATATTTACGTAATCACTAAATACAAACTGAAGCAAGCTATAAGCAACAATATGAAAGAGGATTACAATCTTTGGCCCCAACGCAGGCACATGACGGGTAAATAAGCCGACTACAACTATAGCGATAACCGGTATGTTGTAAAAGCCAGTAAATATCCTCATGACTTGCCATAATCCCTCGGGCGCATATTGAAGTAAAGGAGCGACGATGAAAGAAAAAATCGCTATCAATACGCTTGCTACTTTCGCAACTTTGACCATTTCTGCTTCATCCACAGACCCGTTTTTCCAAGGAGAGTAGATATCGAGGCAGAAAAGCGTTGCTGCGCTGTTGATTAGAGAATTGAAAGAGCTGAAAACTGCTCCTAATAATACAGCTAGAAAAAAGCCCGCCATATACTTCGGCAACACATCCCGAATAAGTGCAGGGTAGGCCAAGTCTATTGATTCCATGCCGCTGCCATAGAGATGAAACGCTATCACGCCAGGTATCATCATCAAGAAAGGCACTAACACCTTAAAGAAACCCGAGAAAAGAACACCTTTCTGTCCTTCCGCCAAATTT
>PAWK01000044.1 GCA_002714195.1 Gammaproteobacteria bacterium
AGCTATAATATTGATGATCTGAAGATGGGGTTTTATGTGTAAATTTCAATAGCTGGCGATTAATTCTTTTAATATTTTTGTGCATTTTTTTTAAGAAAAATATAAATTATTGTTTTTATTGATTTTTTTTTCCTTCAAAGTCTTCAATTTCCCCAATATCATTATCATTTTTGTATTCGCCTTCGTAGATATCACCAGGCTTGAACTGAGCCTCTTGTCCGTTTGTTGACCAATAACGCGCATCCCGCGTATTGCTCACAATGAAAGTTTCAAGAACCTCTGCTCTCATGAAAGTTCTTGCGACTAACTGACGCAAGGCTCTGGCCAACAAACCAAAACCCAGTACATCAGTCAAAAATCCGGGCGTGATGAGAAGCACACCAGTAGCTGCCAATAGCATTGCTTCAATGATTTCTTGGGCTGGAAGTTCTCCTGAGCTTAGCCTTTTATTTGCTCGAAAGAGCGTCGAAATTCCTTCTCTTTTAAGAATATTTAGACCAATTACAGCCGTAAGAATTACCAGCAGAAGTGTAGTCCAAGCACCCAGAAGCTCTGCTGCCTCAAATAGAACGAGCATTTCAAGGAGAGGCGTAGCAATAAAAATTATCAGCATTAAGCGCAAAAATTAATCCTTCGTAGGAATGGGTGGTAGACTTTTCGTCACTCAAAAATCAACCTTGGTTCCGCGATAGCAAATTATGGATGAACGGGAAAAAATCTGGTCTGTTATTTCTCACATTCCTAAAGGGAAGGTAAGTTCGTATGGGGCAATAGCCACTCGTGCTGGATTACCAGGCTATGCTCGCTACGTAGGATACACACTGAAACATCTTCCGCCAAACAGCAGTCTACCATGGTATCGGGTGATTAACTCAAAAGGATACATTTCTTTTCGTGTGGGAACTGAAAAATATCAACTTCAAAAATCAAGACTCGAAGAAGAAGGTATAATCTTTTCAGGCGAAAAAATATCATTGAAACAGTTTGGCTGGATTTAGCCTTAGCTTAATGATTGCTTATAGAACAATAATTTCTCAAAACTTACTTCCCTCTTCAGGTTTAAGATCCACAAGCCCCTTTTGGATCATGTACCCAAATAGGACGACTCCGGGCACAGCCAGGACTGTGGTTAGCAGGTAAAAACCAACGTAGCCAACTTCTGTAATCAATCCTCCCGCCAAAGTCCCCGTTAGAAACCTTCCAGCAATGCTTGCAAGCGCTGAAAGTAAGGCGTACTGCGTTGCCGTAAATCGAAGATTGCACAACGCAGACAAATAAGCCACCACTGTCACGCCACCAATACCACTCGCAAAATTTTCAAAACCAACTGCGGCTGCCATCCCAAGATTTGATTTTCCTACTAAAGCCAGCGCAGCAAAACTAAAGTTAGAGACAGCCATCAAAACTAAACTAATAAAAACTGACCTTTTCATCCCCAACCGCGAAAATAAAAGGCCTCCAAAAAAAATGCCTAAAAGGAAAGCGATAAAACCGAAACCGACATCATAAAATGCGATTTCTTCGTTAGTAAAACCCAGATCATCAAACAAGAGTCTTAGAGTAAGGTTAGCTAATGTGTCTCCTATTTTGTGGATTAATATGAAAAACAAAACTAACCAAGCCCCTTGCCGTCTTACAAATTCTATAAGTGGGCTAAAATATTCAAATAGACCTTGAAACCGACTAACGGTACTTGCTCTCATAATATTGCGGGTAGGTTCACCAGAAATCACGCCAACAAATACCGCCGGCAATACAAAAATAGCGCTTGAGATATAGGCGACCGACCAACCATAGTTCTGCGCCATCAAAAGTGCGAATGCCCCAGCAGAAGCAGCTCCAATACGCCAGCCATATTGAGACATACCAGACCCAACTCCTAATTGGCTAGGTTCCAGTAACTCGATTCTATATGCGTCAATTACTATGTCCAAGGTGGCACCGAATACACCGACGGCCAATGCTGATATCGCGACTGCAGACAGAGCCTGGCTAGGGTCAGCCATACCTAGTGCAACAATTGCACAGATTAGTAAAAAACTCACAAACCAAAGCCAAGACCTCCTTTGACCATATTTATCTAGGAGCGGAAGAGCGGTGTTGTCGACCATAGGTGCCCAGAGTGGTTTGAAATTATAGGCAAGAAATGTAAGCGCAAAAGCAGTCACCGAACTCTTTGAAATTCCGTCCTGGGCAAGTCGAGTAGTTAGAGTTGCTCCTATTAGCGCAAAGGGGAACCCTGAAGAGATGCCTAAAAAAAAAAGCCGCTAGTGGCCCCGATTCCATATAGGGCTCAAGAATCGTAGACATCCGTTCCCACCAAGTTACAGTTTTACTCTTTAATGTCTCCATAGTTTGTTTATACACGAGTCGCAAGGATTATAGAATCGCGACGAGTCCTAAGCTTTCAATCCCGAAAATTTATATACTGCAAAGGAATTCCCAAGTTTGCTTCTTTAAGAAATGCGATGATCCCTTGGAGATCATCCCTCTTTTTCCCAGTTACTCTAAGTTTATCTCCTTGAATAGCGACTTGTACCTTCATCTTTTTCTCTTTAACCATCTTCACGATTCTTCGAGCAAGATCTGACTCGATTCCCTGCTGTATCTTGACAATCATAGTCGCTTGCTGCCCGACAACTTCTACATCTGCTTCCAGTATTGACTTTGTGTCGACACCTCTTTTTATTAGTTTAGATCGCAGTATCTCTAGCATTTGCCTTACTTGAAAATCTGCCTCCGCAGATATTAGTATCCCCTCTTGCTCTGTCAGCTCAAATTTAGAATCTACTCCTTTAAAGTCGAACCGAGTGTTCACCTCTCGATTAGCTTGATCTATAGCATTGTTTATTTCATGCATATCAACTTCAGAGACAACATCAAAAGAAGGCATTTTTATCCCAACTCCTATTAATTCGATAANTAAAATCAGACGATAACATCATACCCGACTTATCGCACTCCATTATAATGNCAAAAAAAAGTTATTGAAAAAGTANNAACAATTCGAAATGACTTAANATTTTATTTTACATTTATGAATATGCCTGTATGGTCAAGGTAAGAATTAGCTAATACTCAATGAGAACAATTATTCTGTTTGAATATTTAAAACTACTTTAACTTAAGAAGAGTTTTATCCAGTGCTACAACAACATCACTACCTCCTGCTAAGTTCATTGTTGACGCTAACAGGCGTCGCGATTCTTTTCTCATTGNTAAGTGGTTCTTCAGAAATAAGCATCGACCAAGTAATGNCTCACTTTACTTCCCCCGAAACAGGACTCACAAATCAAATTTTAAGCGAAATACGTATTCCAAGAACATTGGCGGGATTTACTGTAGGCAGTTTACTTGCTATGTCTGGTGTAGCTATGCAGGTATTATTAAGAAATCCGTTAGCCGACCCNTACATACTAGGGGTATCTGGTGGCGCAGCAGTTGGCGCTCTTTCCGGCATTCTGCTTGGGGTGAGCAGTTTTCTGTTAGTGAATTTCGCATTTGCTGGCGCATTAATTTCAACATTAATCGTCTTTGGAATTAGTAGTCAATTTGGCAACTGGTCCATAATACGACTTCTGCTCACCGGAGTAGTAGTGTCAGCAGGATGGGGCGCATTAATTAACCTATTCCTCACAACTAGCCAATCAAGCTCTGTGCAGGCCATGTTATTTTGGTTAATGGGTGACTTGAGTCAAAGCAGGGTCAACCTTGGACATTTTTTCCTTATCGCAATCGGACTAGTTGGGGGCATGAAAATAGCGAGGTCTTTAAATGTTCTCTCAAGAGGTGATCTGATAGCAGCAAGCTTAGGTTTGAATATAAACTTATTGAGAATTTTTCTGTATTTTTCCGCATCCCTTTTTACAGCAGTGGCCGTTACAACCAGTGGTACAGTAGGATTTGTTGGCCTCGTGACTCCGCATATACTGCGAATGCTTGGAGCGCGAGATCATCGTGTGCTAATTCCTGCATCTGCTCTCTTGGGGGGTAGTATTGTCATCATTGCAGATACTCTGGCTAGAACTATTCTTGCGCCACAACAGTTACCAGTGGGGGTGTTCACAGCAATAATAGGAGTNCCGTGTTTTTTGTTCATTTTAAATAGTAGCGGAAGAAAATAACCTTGACACAACTCTGNTTAAATTCATTAAAACTTGTAGCTGGCANCAAAACTTTATGCTGCAATTTGAGTATGACCATCGCACAAGGAGAGTGTTGGGGGTTGCTTGGCAGGAATGGGGCAGGNAAGACAAGTTTGCTCAAATGTCTCGCAGGCATAATTAAACCTGAGGAAGGCTCTATTACACTCGATTCAGTTCCTATGGGAAATTACGATCGTAATCAGCTNGCTCTGCGCATAGGAATGTTGTTTCAGGAGAACTTAAGCGGTCTTCCAGCAACGGTTTTTGAAACGGTTCTGTTGGGAAGACACCCTTATACAGGCTCCTTACTAAAAGATTCGNTAAGAGACATCCAGATTGTAAANGATATTCTCGAGGAAGTTGGGCTAAGCACATTGAAGGATCGGGANCTGGATACTTTATCTGGAGGAGAGCTCCAAAAAGTCGCTATCGCCTTACTTCTTGCACAGGGTCCGGATATTTTCCTTTTGGATGAGCCGAGTAATCATTTAGATATTACCTTTAAGACACGCTTGCAAACTATTTTAAAAGACAGAGTTGCTAGAAAATCAGCTAGCCTTTTATTGGCCACACATGACATAAACTATGTAAATGAATTTTGTGATAAATTAGTTTTGTTGTTGGAAAATGGGGATTTCATTTTAGGAAACACACAAGATATCTTAACTGAAGAGAATTTATCGATAGCTTTTAACTCCAAGATATCAAAATTTTCTAACGGCAATTCGGCTATTTTTTCCCCGCACTAAAGCAACTTTAAACTATGATTAATTTTTTTCACAGTAGTAAATGACGAACATCCGTTAATAATTTTGCCAAGTATGTGGCGAACAGACCACCATCAACCCCATTCACTGCGCGATGATCGTACGATAGAGTGAATGGTAGAATGGTCCTAGGCCTGAATTCGCCATCGATAAAGACAGGTTTAACTTCGGTCTTCGCAATTCCAAGGATTCCTACTTCAGGTGAATTGACGATTGGAATAAAACCAGTACCCCCGAGTGCACCCAAACTTGAAATTGAGAAACACGCTCCCTGCATATCCTCAATCTCCAGTTTTCTCTCTTTAGCCTTCAAGGAGAGTTCGACTACCTCAGATGCCAGATCCCAAATTGATTTCTGATCTACATCCCTGATTACCGGCACCACTAATCCGGCTTCCGTAGCAACAGCAACCCCAATATGAAAATATTTCTTTTGTATCAGGTATTCACCGGATGAATGGAGAGAAACATTAAATTGAGGATACTGCTCTAGCGCTTTGGCACAAGCTTTTATTAAAAAAGGGAGATAAGTTAATTTGAGTTCCTTCTTTTCTGCCTCAGCTTTTGTTTCTGATAGAAACTTATCCAATTCGGTAACATCGGCTTCGTTGAACTGTGCGACATGTGGCACTGATGCCCAATTTCGAGCCATATTGGTAGCAATAATTTTCTCCAAATTAGATCTCTTACTCTCTTCAATCTCCCCAAATCGGCTGAAATCCAAATCAGGAACCATTATACTGCTGGAAACGTTTGAAAAAGACATACTTAATTTTTGTTTGACAAACTGATTGATGTCATCTTTCACTATCCTATTCTTAGCACCAGTTCCTTGAACCAAGCTGAGATCTACGCCTAACTCTCTAGCCAACTTTCTAACTGCCGGACCCGCATATACAGGAGTTGCGGTTGAAGTAAAATTAGTTTCAACTTTATCGGATTCAGGTGATAATTGCTTCTCGGCGATAGCTTTTGATGCACTTTCGGCGTTAGATTGCTCGAGCGAGAGATCACCAGGGGAGTCATTACTCGGTGAGCCTTTGGCTGAGATATTTTCAACACTTACCTTACCTACCTGTTCAATAGTGGCAATTTTAGATCCAGTTTTCACTTTATCGCCCACCTGAATTAATAATTCCTTTAACTTGCCTGAACTCGGCGAAGGTACCTCCATTGCTGCCTTGTCGGATTCTAAAGTTACTAAAGAATCGTCCGATTTTACCTGATCACCTATCTGCACATGTATCTCAATTACATCAACTTCATCGTCTGTGCCAAGATCAGGAACTTCGACGGTAATTTGCTCCACTTTATCCGGCGTGGGACTCTGTTTCTGGCGAGGTGAATCTGCTTTTTTCTGCTGTGTATCTGTCGACATTTTTGGTTCAGGTTTGTCAGGACTATTGGACTCAGATTCGTCCTCTTCTACGCTATCAGTCTCCAGAGTTAATATTTCACTATCCGTCGTTACTTGATCCCCGAGATTTACTGATATTTCATTAACAGTGCCAGAAAATGGCGCAGGTATTTCCATCGCTGCNTTATCGCTNTCAAGCACCAGAAGAGAGTCATTTTCTTGGACTTTTTGCCCGACACTAACTAACAACTCAATAACTTCTACTTCAGAAGCCTCACCAAGATCAGGGACTGTTATTTTCTTGATCGTCAAGCCAATGCCTCCTAAGCAATCGCTANGATTTGGAAATTATTGATAGATTGGGTTAGCCTTATTNGTATCAATTCCCAATTTTTTNTAATGAGCCATCAAGGCTTTGCTATCAATAAGTCCAACTGTTTGAAGTTCAAACAAAGCCGCGGCAACAATAAATTTCATATCAACCTCAAAAAAATGGCGCAGCTGCTCCCGACTGTCACTTCGTCCAAAGCCGTCCGTTCCAAGAACTCTGTATGCATCGGGGACGAACTCCCTTATCTGATCCGAGTATATTTTCATATAATCTGTTGCAGCCAAAACCGGTCCTTTTTTGGTTGAAAGCTTTTNGGTAACAAACGGGACTTTTTGTTTCTTACTCGGATTGAGCATATTTCCCCTCGCAATATCCAACGCCTCTCGCCTAAGTTCGTTAAAACTCGTCACNCTCCATACATCGACAGCGACAGAATACTCTCGCCTAAGAATTTCTGCCGCCTTACGAGTTTCCCTCAAAATCGTTCCGCTTCCAAGAAGTCGGATGTGTTGCTCTTTATTAATTGGTTTTGATACTTTAAACTCTTTAGAATTACCATCCTCCAACAAATACATTCCTTTAATAATATCGTCCTCAACACCTTTAGGCATATCAGGTTGTTGATAATTTTCATTCATGGTGGTTATGTAGTAAAAAACAGAATCCATCTCCTGGTACATCCGACGCATNCCCTCTTTTATGATGATAGCCAGTTCATAAGAGTAAGCCGGATCATAACTAATACAATTTGGAATCGTTGAGGANAGAATGTGGCTATGGCCATCTTGATGCTGAAGCCCCTCTCCATTAAGTGTAGTTCTCCCGGCAGTAGCACCTATTAAAAACCCTCTTGCTTGCGAGTCTCCTGCNGCCCAGCAAAGATCACCGACTCGTTGGAAACCAAACATTGAGTAGTAAATATAAAAAGGTATTAAGGGATAGTTACTTACGCTGTATGAAGTCGCAGCCGCAAGCCATGCCGAGAATGAACCAGACTCCGTTATCCCCTCTTCTAACATTTGTCCTTCCTTATCCTCGCGATAAAACATAACCTGATGCGAGTCAGCCGGATCATATAGTTGCCCAGCAGAGGAGTATATCCCTAACTGCCTGAACATTCCTTCCATACCAAAGGTACGAGCCTCATCTGGAACGATCGGAACAACACGTTCGCCGATTTNTTTATCCTTACATAAAGAATTTAACAACCTCACAAAGGCCATAGTNGTCGAAATTTCTCTCTCTCCACTTCCTTTAGTTTGATCATCAAAGATTTTTTGTGCCGGCAACCCCAACTTATAAGTTTCTTTCCTCCTCTGAGGAACAGCACCGCCTAGAGANTCCCTCGCCTTTTTCATATANCGTAATTCTAGGCTGTCTTCTNGTGGTCTATAATACGGGACATCCTCAAGTTTCTTGTCTTCAATTGGTATCCCAAAGCGATCGCGAAATTTNTTCAGAGACTCGACATCAAGCTTTTTGACCGAATGTGTAGCATTTTGCGCCTCTGCAGAGGCACCAAACGCATAGCCTTTGATAGTCTTTGCGAGAATAACAGTTGGTTTACCGTTTGACTTAACGGCCTCTGCATAAGCTGCGTAGACCTTAAAAGGATCATGCCCTCCACGATTTAAAGCCATTATGTCGTTATCCGATAAGTGCTCTACCATCTTTAATAGCTCTGGACTCTTTCCAAAGAAGTGTTCTCGTGTGTATGCACCTCCACGGCTAGCATAGTTTTGATATTCACCATCGACCACTTCATCCATGCGAGCCTGTAATAACCCTTCGGAGTCTGATTGCAGCAACTGATCCCAATGACGACCCCAAATTACTTTGATCACATTCCATCCAGCACCACGAAATACTGCTTCTAACTCTTGGATAATTTTACCATTTCCTCGGACTGGGCCATCTAGCCTTTGTAAATTACAGTTAATCACAAAAATCAGATTGTCCAACTTTTCTCGAGATGCTTTGCTTATAGCTCCGAGAGACTCGGGCTCATCCATTTCACCATCACCTANAAAAGCCCAAACCTTCCGATCTGAGTTATCCAATAAACCTCGACTACTCAAATATTTCATTATGTGAGCTTGATAAATCGCCTGAATTGGACCTAGCCCCATTGACACTGTTGGGAATTGCCAATACTCAGGCATCAACCAAGGGTGAGGATANGATGACAATCCGTTACCATTCACTTCTTCTCGGAAATTATCAAGCTGTGACTCATCCAATCGACCCTCTAGAAAAGATCTCGCATAGATACCAGGCGAAGAATGTCCTTGATAGTAAATTAGGTCACCTTCATGTTTTTCGCTAGGCCCCCTAAAGAAGTAATTAAAACCCACATCATATAAAGTTGCTGAAGATGCAAAAGTAGAAATATGGCCACCAATACTTGAATTGCGGAGATTTGCGCGCATTACCATTGCCATCGCATTCCAACGAACAATTCCTCGAATCTGGCGCTCCATAAACATATCGCCAGGCATACGTTCTTCATTTGAGGGNGGAATAGTGTTGCTGTAAGGCGTGCTTAACGCGNTTGAGGGAATACTTGAGCCATTTCTCTTGTTATCACTAGAAAGCCGCGAAATTAGGTAATGTGCTCTATCTGCCCCTTCTTCTCTGATTACCGACCGTAAGGCTTCGAGCCACTCTTCCGTCTCTTCCGGATTAACATCATTGTATTGCGTCATAACAAATCCCTATTTAGCGCCAGGATCACCGACGACTATTAGTTTCCGAAGGCTTAAAGTAATTTATGTGTAATATAATTACAATTTGGATGTATTTTAGTAAATATTCTGAAAAAATCCCACTAATATTTCTATTTTTTGTAGTAATACTACAAATANANNATTCTTAATTGGTTCTTAATTTATAAAATATCTTTTAAATACAGTTAGTTGTGGCAACAGCGAAGCGATGCNGCTGCAGTTCTACTTAATATTTGATCAGATACTACAATTCTCACTGGTTTACTCAGGTATTNATNCGNGCGAANCNGAAGATTGTTAACACGNTATGANCATNTCTCATTTGGATTTTGAGTTTNNAACTTCTTCTAAACCATCGAAATATTTCTGCCATTCGAAATAAGGGCCAGGGTCTGTTTTACGTCCNGGAGCGATATCACTATGTCCTTGCACTCGGTCTTGATTGATCAATGGATAGTTTTTGAATATAGCCTTGGTTACACAAATCAANGTTTCATATTGCATGTCCGTGAAGGCTTCATGATCTGTCCCTTCCAGNTCGATACCTATCGAAAATTCGTTGCAGTTCTTTCTCCCCTTAAAAATGGAATCCCCTGCATGCCAAGCTTTTCGATTAAAGGCAACNTACTGAGTGACATCACCAGCCCGCGAAATAAGCAAATGCGCCGAAACCCTTAATTTCGNGATCTTTTCAAAGTAAGGGTGAATTTTTGGATCTAAATTGTTGCAGAATAATTGATCTACATACCTCGTACCGAAGACTCCGGGAGGGAGACTTATGTTATGAATTATGAGTAAAGAAATGTCACGTTCGTTAATTCTGTCGCTCGAATTTGGCGAGAGCTGTTGCTTTGCTCCAATCAAAAAATGATCTCGGATCTCTAAATCCATATTAGCTTCCAATAGATTCCAATAAATCATGGTAGCATACGAAACTGTGTTTCAAAGAGCCCTTGAACTCTCTAATAGAGTCAGTTATCGACTAAACTTACGTTCTTCATCTTTACGCAACTATTTCGATTAAATGGAATCTTTCTATTCATAATTCGTTGGTCCATAATNANACNGATGCTTGACCCTAACTATAATAAATCTGGCCGCACTGCTGGCAAGGGAATGTTGATTTTAAGCTTCACAATAGGGCTTATCCTGCTGACTATGGGTTTTGATACTCTATTGCAGGAGCAGATNAATCCCAATCGCAATCCAGAATCTAATGAATTACTCTCGGGTATACGAGAAGTTACCCTCCGAAGAAACCTACAAGGTCATTANATTGCTGACGGCACAATAAATGGTGTACCTGTTACTTTTTTAGTCGATACCGGCGCTACCGATGTCGCAATTCCCGAATCTATAGCCACTTTAGCAAATCTCAAAAAAGGAAATATTAGGTTAGCGGCTACTGCTAACGGTTCAGTGAATGTATATTCAACCAAACTAAATTCATTGACTTTAGGAAACATTTCTCTACAAAATATCGCGGCGAGTATTACNCCTACTATGTTCAACGATACAATACTTTTAGGCATGAGCGCACTCAAAGAAATCAATTTCTCTCAGGTAGGAACAACTCTAACCTTAAGACAAATACCAAATTGACAATGACTGATAAATNTTTACCGAACGACATAGGTCTTATCGTAGGTCTTGCCCTNAACGAAGATATTGGTGATGGTGATATCACCTCTGCACTATTGTCAGAGGGTCTAAAAGCTAAAGCNAGTATAACCTGCAGGGAAAATGCAATACTTTGCGGAGTTCCATGGGTANAGAAAGTCTATGAAAAAATTGATAATTCAGTGAAGATTGAATGGCGATTTGAAGANGGTGCTAATNTCCAAGTTGGCGATAAAGTAGCCATGATNTCCGGAAGCGCCAAGGCAATATTATCTGGAGAACGAACTGCACTTAATTTTCTCCAGACCTTATCAGGAACTGCGACTATAACAACACAATACTTAGCGGCGCTAAAAGGCACCTCGACAAAATTATTAGATACACGAAAAACTCTTCCCGGGCTCAGAACCGCGCAGAAATACGCAGTAAAAATTGCCGGAGGGTCTAACCACAGAGCGGGACTTTACGACGCTTATTTAATTAAAGAAAACCATATTAAGTCATGCGGAAATATCTCAAACGCAATCGTTGAAGCGCGCAGGTTGAATCCAAGTAAAAGCCTTGAGATTGAAGTACAAAATTTAAAGGAATTTAGAGAGGCGTTAAGTTTGAAGCCGGATATAATTATGCTAGACAATTTTAAAATAGCCAATATCAAAAAAGCAGTCGCAATAAACTCTAACTCAGTGAAACTAGAAGTTTCCGGTGGAGTCGATTTAGAATCTCTTGCAATTATTGCAAAAATTGGCATAGATTACATATCAGTAGGAGCTTTAACTAAGCATTGTCGCTCGATTGATTTCTCACTTCTGTTAGAGTGAGAAATCAATGATTCGGAGGGTTAAAAAATGAAAACTAAACCAGATTTTTCTTTTTTTTGTGCACTTTTACTATGGTTTCCAATTCAACTGTTTGGTCACGCGGGTAATTTAGACCTAAATGGTGGACATTACTGGGGACAATCCTATCATTGTCACATGACAGCCTGTGAGATGCCGGATACATTCGATTTTGGGAGACGCTCAAGGGATAGTTTGCTTACCGACTATCGAAAACGAGAAAAATTCTTCAATGAAGATGATTGGTCCTTTGAACAAGATTTTGATGGAGACTGCCAATCGACAAGACAGGAGATGCTCGTTATTACTAGCAGGAGTGACGTTCGTTACACAAACCCAAGAAATTGTGTCGTCCGAACAGGCGAATGGCTAGACGAATATACTGGCGAACTATTTGAGGTCGCGGTCAAACTAGAAGTTGATCACGTGATACCGCGAATGTACGCTCATACTCATGGCGGAGACCGTTGGATGCCGGAAAAGAAGCTTCAATTCGCCAACGATCCTCTAAACATTATGCTTGTTGAAAGAAGAGAGGTTAAACGTAAACGAGACCGAGGCCCAAGTCGATATCTTCCTCGAGACGAATTCCAATGCGAATACATAAATCTTTGGGATCAGATTTCAGACAAATACAATTTGCAGTTAAGCGCAAGTGATAGAAGCACTATCTCTCGAATGAGAGACGACTGTACTGAATCCATTTTAGATCAGGATCAATAGTGATTTAGTGATTTAGTGATTTGTTAAATCNCTTATCCTTACTATGGGGCTACAATGGCNATACTATCCATCCCATTGTCAGGGTCTAGTTTAGATTCCCCAGCNGGAAANCCATTTTCAGAAAGTATATAAGCAATAACGTCTGTATATTCCTCAAACATCAAGGATCCCGGATTATCNGCCGGCATAGTCCCCATAATCGATTCCCAAAGATAGAGGAGTGGCTGGTTATTCCATGATCTCAAAGTGTCTCTGTAGAATCGCATATTATGGCAAGTCTTGCATTGCGCATCATAAACAACCTGGCCTGCAGACACTTGTGCTTCAGTGAAAACACCATCATTCACGGTTTTATCTTGAGCAAGCGAAGTGAAGCTTACCGCTAAAGTTGTCAGCAAAATTATAAAACCCAAGCTTTTACCACCGAGTATCATCACAAAACTCCTTAATTACAGGAAAGAGAGTATGAAAATTTTTCATTCGAATTATCTATGAAAAAAAACCATTAGTATTAACAAATGAATGGTCGAATTCACATCGTGAACATTAAACTACATCTTAGAATTTTTCAAGCTATACTCCAGCAATACGTTGTCAGAATCAGTAGTTTTAGTTAATAATTTCAATACCTTAAATTACTCAAATTGCCTTCTGAGTAACCACAATTTAAGGAAATAATCTAATCTAATAAGACATTAAGCTCGACTAGCTTAAGTGGCATTTTGGCCGAACAACTTAGGGAAAAGATACAAAGCCTATCGAGTATCCATCAGTCTGATGTATGCTTTAAGTATCAGTTAACTAAATAAACCATCAACCATAACAAACGCTCAGGTAAAATCTAAACATATATGNTAGTAATATTGATGACTTTTTTGCTTGGGGCCAGCGTGGGCAGTTTCATCAACGTGGTCACTTATCGATTACCGATAATGCTACACTGGAATTGGATATGTGAGTCGAATGAATTTTTAGAATCCCAAGGCTTTAAAGTAAAAGGTCCANATAACGAGGTTAAATACGAGAGTTTTAATTTATTTTGGCCACCCTCTCACTGCCCTTGCTGCAANCATAAGATTAGGCCATGGGAAAATATCCCTTTGCTGAGTTATTTTTTTCTAAAAAGAAAATGCCCAAATTGCGAGAAAGAGATTTCGCTCCAATATCCTATTACAGAGTTAATCTGTGGTCTCTTAACNGTGTTTCTCGTTTACCACTTAGGACTGACTTCAATGTCATTTGTACTANTACTNCTAACGTGGTCTCTGCTTTCGATCGCAATAATTGATTTAAACCACCACCTAATTCCTGATGAAATTACTCTACCCCTTGTCTGGTTGGGTTTANCTTTTAATGCTGGGGGAATGATAACAGACGTTAGTTTGAACGATTCCGTCGTCGGNGCCATTTTAGGATACTTATCTTTATGGACAGTTAATTGGATTTTCAAGATAATCCGAAAGCAAGAAGGCATGGGGCATGGGGATTTTAAACTACTAGCCGCAATTGGCGCTTGGTTAGGCTGGCAAAGCTTGCTCGCAACAATTATTATTTCATCATTAACTGGCGCAATATTAGGGATTTTAATGATCAGCATGTTCGGTAGAGATAAGACTCAACCCATACCCTTCGGGCCTTACCTCTCGGCTTCCGCTCTAATTTTTTTGGTATGGGGTACACAGATAAATAATTTCTACCTAACCAACTTTTTAAGGTAGGCGTGATGTATATTGTTGGCCTGACCGGAGGAATAGGCAGCGGTAAAACAACCATAGCTTATTTTTTTTCTGAAAGAGATATAAAGGTAATAAACGCTGATCAATTAGCAAGAAAGGTCGTACAACCGGGGACAATTGCACTTTCGCAAATAAAGCAAAAATTTGGCGATAAGATATTGACCGAGAGTTATGGATTAAATAGATCTCTTTTACGAGAGATAGTTTTCAAAGATGAAAGACAACGAGTTTGGCTAGAGAACTTATTGCATCCACTCATTGAAGACGAAATTAATAAGTCAATCGAATCAGCTCTCTCTCAATATGTAGTGCTCGAATCTCCTTTACTGTTAGAGACAAATCAGCATAAGTTGGTAAATCGTATTCTAGTAATCGATGTCTCACCCGAGATTCAACTCAAGCGCACTCTATCGAGAGACGGTGGCTCTGAAGCGACTATCAAGGCTATAATTAATTCTCAGCTAACGAGACTTCAGCGCCTGAATATGGCGGATGATGTAATAAATAACGAACAAGATCTCAAATCAGTTCGAATAGAACTGGAATCTCTTCATCAAAATTATCTTAGCATGGCGGTAGAAAATTGATCATTCCCAAAATAGTTAGCTGTCCTACTTGTGCTAAAAGAATGGAATGGAACGATGGTAATAAATTCAGACCATTTTGTTGCGAACGCTGTAAACTCATCGATTTTGGCGAGTGGGCAACTGAAAAGCATGTGATCGTAGGTGAATCAGTCGCACAGTATTCCCACGAAGATAACGAAGGTGTTCAATANACGCGGCTTTAGTTTGAGTTAAATTCAGTGTTTTCCAACCATGAAGAAATACCTGAGACACCGTATGCTCCGTGCGACCTAGCCGTTCTCAAATCCTTAATGCCAAGCCCTCCTAAAGCATATACCGGCAAATGCACCTCGATAGCTAACTTATGAAACTTTTCCCAACCCATCAAGTCATTATGATTTTTNGTTTCTAGAACCGGTGATAAAGAAACGTAATCNACACCAAGTTCTAAAGCTTTTTTTAGTTCACTNATATTNTGACAAGAAGCTCCAAAATATCTATCNCTTGGGATACTCCTGTTTTTAATCTGCATTAANCTCTGTGANTNAGCATGAAANCCCACCGCCTCAGNTCTATGAAAGTCTCGCAACTCACCATTAAAGAGTAATCTAATATCATACTCTTCAGCTACGATCTGTGCCTCTTTGAAAAAACGCAAGTATCTTTCTGCATCTAGATGAGTTTGTCGGAACTGCACGAGACCAATGCTCTGCATGCTGTATGCCTCTAAAACTTTTTTAAGGGATTCAAAATCCTCGAGATCTGGTGTAATTGGAAGAAACTTTGGAAGCTTGAGAATTTTAATAATTTGTTTATTTGCTTCGGGAAAATCTTCGTAGTCTAGTGACTGAATTGAACGCCATTCTATTCCTTGTCCTTCAGCACCTTTGGGAGTTTGTGCATAATCAGTAATCATCCAAACGTCTAAAACGACCGAATACTCCTTATAACTGTGCCGTATTTTCTTAAAAGGAAAATACGATTTTAAGCAAATACTAAGCTCCTCCATGAACTCCCTTTCCAACGCCAACTCAATGGTCTCATTAATTTCCTTTTTCCCTCCTGGAAATTCCCACAACCCTCCTTGAGGTTTATCTTTGGGTCTAAATGTTATTAAGGCCTCGTCATTATCATTAATAATTACGCCAACTGCGACATGAATAGAAATTGTCATTCGAAAAAGATCTTATGTACGATAATCAGAGTTAATCCGGACATAATCATGAGATAGATCTGAAGTCCAGACTGTTTCTTGTTTATCTCCTCGACCGAGTTCTATAGAGATAATTATTTCATCTCGTTCCATTACAGATTTACCTTTTTCTTCTGTATAGCCCTCAGCAACTGTTCCTTCAGAAACAATTCGAACACTTCCAATATCGATATTCACTCTTCTTGTATCTAGATTCTCGACCCCGGACCTACCAATAGCTGCAAGTATTCTTCCCCAATTCGGATCAGAAGCAAATAGCGCAGTTTTTACCAAAAGCGATTCTGAAACGCAGTAAGCAACCTTTAAGCATTCATCCTCTTCTTTGCCTCCACTAACATTCACAGTAATGAATTTAGTGGCACCCTCCGCATCTTTAACTAATTCAATGGCTAGCTGCTGAAAAACAGACTCTAGAGCTATAATAAATTCTTTCNTCTTTGCGTTATCTAANTCAGAAATAGAAACTCCAGATTTACCAGTCGCCACCAACATTGCAGCATCGTTTGTTGAAGTATCACCATCAACGGTAATCCGATTGAATGATTTATCTAACAATTGAACTATGATTTCNTCGAGAAGCTTCTTCTCAACAAGAGCATCAGTGAACACATAACTTAACATTGTTGCCATATTTGGGCGAATCATTCCGGAGCCCTTTGCCATGCCAGTTATCGTCAATAGACTCCCTGCTAACTCAATCTGTTTAGAAACTAATTTCGGTCTAGTATCAGTTGTCAGAATACCGATCGCTGCGTCTTCCCAGGCACCTTCATCCAAACAAAGTAAAGCTTTTGGCACACCAGCTANAANTTTATCAATTGGTAATTCTTCACCAATTACACCAGTTGAAAACGGTAGCACTTGTTGGATGGCAACACCCGCATGCTTTGCTACAATTTGACAACTTTCAAGAGCATGCTTCTGACCAATATCGCCAGTGCCCGCGTTGGCATTCCCAGTATTNATAACAAAAACCCTCGGATCATGAGAAGAAAGGTGGGATTTAGCAATAACAACAGGAGCTGCACAAAATGCGTTCTGCGTAAAAGCACCAACAACTNTAGTCTGCTCAGAAAGTTCTATGAGAACCAGGTCGAGTTTATCTTGATAACGAATCCCAGCACTCACTGCCGACAATCTAACTCCAGCTACATTATGGATCTTCTCATTTGACCCGNATCCAAAAACCATTTTATGTTATCTTTCCACAACAAAGTTTAAACTTTTTACCTGATCCGCATGGACAAGGGTCATTTCTTCCAACTTTTGGTAAATCACGAACGAAGGGATTTTTCTTTTCCCGATTCTTCGCAGCTTGGGCGGTCGCTGAAGAATCAACAGCCCCACCTTTATCACCCGATAACACTGATACCGACTGATGCTGATAATTTACACGTGTTCGAGCACTCTCTTCTTCTCTTTGCTTATCAATCGCATCTGTCGGATCTTCTTGTTTAATTTGAATATGACTCAGAATTTTGATTACTTCTTGCTGTAAGGAGCTCATTAGTCCCGTAAACTGAGCGAACGCTTCTCGTTTATACTCTTGCCGAGGGTTTTTNCCCCCGTAACTGCGCAGAAAGATACCTTGCCGCAGATGATCCATCGTAGCAAGGTGTTCTTTCCATAGTCTNTCTAAGATTTGTAAGGTAATTTGTTTTTCAAATTCTCGCATTCGCTCGCCGATTACAGAGCACTTATCTAAGTACTGAATGTGAAGGACTTGGACTATTTTTTTCTTTAATTCATCTTCATAAAGTTTTGAATCCTCCTCAAGCCACTNCTGTATAGGTTGCGTTGATCCAAATTCTTTCTCAATAGCGCTCTCCAACCCTTCTACATCCCATTGCTCAGGNACACTTTGTGGAGGAATATAGTCNTCCACAAGCTGATCAATAACTTCCTCACGCATACCGTCTAGCANTTCAGTAATATNNTNGCTTCTCATCAATTCGTTGCGCTGTCTGTAAATTATTGTTCTTTGATCATTAGCCACATTATCGTATTCAAGTAGCTGTTTTCTTATATCGAAGTTTCTACCCTCAACTTTCCGCTGCGCTTTTTCAATTGAGCGCGTCACCATTCCTGCCTCGATTGCTTCCCCTCTCTCCATACCCATTTTTCTCATGAAATTTTTAACGCCATCACTAGCAAAGATGCGAAGCAAATTATCTTCCATAGACAGATAAAATCGCGAATATCCTGGATCACCTTGTCTACCAGAACGCCCTCTTAACTGATTGTCTATCCGACGCGATTCATGTCTCTCGGTNCCTATAATGTGAAGNCCACCAGCCTCGATAACTTTATCGTGCCGTNTTNGCCATTCATTTTTTATCTTAGAAATCTGCTCTTCTGAAGGGCTNTCTAACGCAGATATCTCTCCTTCCCACTTACCCCCCAAAACTATATCGGTTCCCCGACCAGCCATATTAGTTGCGATTGTTACCGCTCCNGGACGNCCTGCTTGGGCNATTATTTGAGCCTCTTTNTCATGGAATTTGGCGTTTAAAACTTCGTGGGCNATCTTCTTGTCTGTTAAAAATCTCGATAATATCTCTGAGGTATCAATTGAAGCTGTTCCGACTAAAATTGGTGCGCCCTTATCTTGAATTTGAATTATATCCCGTAGAATTGCCTCAAATTTTTCTTCCATCGAAAGATAGATTAAATCATTAGCATCTTCTCTAATCATAGGCACGTTAGTTGGTATGACGACTACATCAAGACCATAAATTTGACTAAACTCAAAAGCTTCTGTATCAGCGGTGCCTGTCATGCCGGATAATTTCTTATAAATCCGAAAGTAATTCTGAAATGTAGTTGAGGCCAAAGTCTGGCTTTCACTCTGAATATTCAGGCCTTCTTTNGCCTCCAATGCTTGATGAAGACCTTCTGATAGTCGCCTTCCCTCCATTGTACGACCCGTGTGTTCATCTATTAGTACAATNTGNTTATTTTGTACTATGTATTCTGTATCTCTTTTGAATAAATTGTGAGCCTTCAAACCAGCATGAACATGGTGAAGAAGAGCGAGATTCGTCGCAGCATAGAGTGACTCCCCTTCCGCCAAAAGCTTTTTCTGAATTAATAAATCCTCAACATACTCATGTCCTGTTTCGGTAAGTTCTACTTGGCGACTCTTTTCATCAACAGTAAAATGGCCTGTGTCTTCTGGAACATAATTTTTGTCCATCATTTCCATTTTTGATTTTTCTACCTTATTGCCCTTTTCCAAACCCGGCACGAGCTTATCTATCGCGACATAAAGCTTAGAGCTGTCTTCTGCAGCTCCAGAGATTATCAANGGTGTTCTAGCCTCATCGATAAGTATAGAGTCCACCTCATCGACAATTCCGAAATTCAGATCTCTCTGCATTTTTTGATCAAGTCGAAAAGCCATGTTGTCACGCAGATAGTCAAACCCAAATTCATTATTCGTCCCGTAAGTGATGTCTGACTCATATCCTTGTTTCTTTTCTTCTGCCGATTGCCCAGATTTTATTACTCCCACAGTAAATCCTAAGAGCTCAAATATTGGGCGCATCCAATTTGCATCACGCTCGGCGAGATATTCATTTACGGTTATAACATGCACTCCCAGCCCACTTAGGCCATTAAGATAAGCTGGTAAAGTTGCAACCAGAGTCTTACCCTCACCTGTTCGCATTTCAGAAATATTTCCGTCATGTAGCACCATACCTCCTATCAATTGAACATCGAAAGGCCTTAGTCCAATTGCTCTTTTTGAGGCTTCTCTTACCAACGCAAATGCTTCTGGCAGAAGCTGATCAAGTGTTTCGCCTTTTTGATAGCGTTCTTTATATTCATTAGTTTTGTTTTTCAGTTGCTCNTTCGTAAGCGACTGCAGCGNATTCTCAAGCTCGTTNATCAATTTAACGACTCGATTCATCTTTTTAATTCTTCGGGAATTACTGCTACCAAAGATTTTTTGTAATATTTTCATATAAGTTTTNTTTGGTTAATCAATNATCTTGTTTTATGAAGAGAGCACTATGAATTGTGCTATCGAACTNAGAACTANAACTGCCGAAATATAGAAGAGTTTATCGATCTGTTCGATTTATGTATGCTGCGGGGTCAACTACTCTGCCGTTTTTATAGATTTCAAAATGCACATGCGGCCCTGTCGACCGTCCTGTGGAACCAACGGTCGCGATACTCTGTCCTTTCCTAACAACGTCTCCTACTCCCACGAAGAGCTTTTCTGCATGTGAATATCGTGTAGTGAAACCATTACCATGGTTTACTTCAACTGTAAGCCCATATCTAGATTTAGGACCTGACCAGACCACTACCCCAGCAGCAACCGTATTAATCTCTGAGCCTGACTGCCCGTTCGTAAAATCTATTCCTGAGTGAAAAGACAATTTCCCTGTAAAAGGGTCAGGTCGCTTACCATAGCCTGATGCCACCCATCCACCGTTTAGTGGTTTACCACCAATAAAAAGGTCCGAATCTATCTCACGGTCAGAGATAATTTCTTCTAGAACACNCAGTTGGCCCTCTCTGTCTTCCAAAGTTTTTTCCAATCTCTCTATTGCTANTTCCAGCTCGAAGAGTGAATAGCCAGCCAATTGCTGATAACCAGCGCCCCCAACTCCAACGGGATTTTCAAAATCGAACTCTCCTACGTCTAAACCGGCTNCGCGTGTCACTTGCAAACCGACCGCATCAAGCCGCGATAGTCTTGCTTGTAAGGCTGCCAAACGGATTGTTAAAGCTTCGATTTGTTGTTGAGAATTCTCTTTTATTTCATCAAGCTGTAATGCTTGATCTCTTAATTGTTGATTCCAATTTTGAGCGCTTTGAGGACTCACATAGTCNCCACTATGNGAGACTGATAACTGGAAACCGAAATAACCCAAAGCAACAGGTGCTCCGAGAAAACATACTGAGAGAACGCCTTTCAACCACCCCTTTAGTATGACTGTTTTGGTTTGACCATGACGCTGGTCAATAAGAATTAATTTCATAAATACAATACAGGTCTATGTCCATCCTAGTAAGATACCCGGAAAATACAGAAACTGTAGAGTTTAGCTAATATCTTAAATTAAATCAGCAATTTGCAGAATTTATGTTTGTTAAGCTGCCAAGACTGGTTTCATGTAGGAGATTGGTACGTTAGATTCTCTATCAAAACTCACAATTTCCCAAGCATCTTCATTATCTTCCAGTCGTCTTAATAAAGCATTATTAAGAGCATGTCCAGATTTATATCCTTTAAATTCCCCTATGAGGCTATTTCCCAGCAGGTATAAATCTCCAATTGAATCCAAAATTTTGTGTTTTACGAATTCGTCCTCGTACCGCAGCCCATCTTCGTTTAAAACTTTATAATCCCCTACTGCTATAGCATTATCCATACTGGCGCCAAGTGCTAAATTTCGGTTTCTTAACTCTTCAAATTCATGCATGAAACCGAAGGTTCTGGCACGACTCACTTCTTTGACAAAGGAAGTACTTGAAAAATCAATTGTTGCACTTTTTGTATACTTCTTATAAACCGGATGGTCATACAATAAGGTGTAGCTAACCTTAAAGCCATCAAAGGGTTCCAAGCTCGCTGACTTTCCAAATTGCTCGAGAGTTATTGGCCGTTTAATCCTTATAAATTTTTTCAACTCAGCCTGCTCTGCTATTCCAGCAGACTGTATCAGAAATACAAACGGCCCGGCACTACCATCCATGATAGGTACCTCTGGTGCACTTACATCTACATAGCAATTATCGATTCCCAAACCTGACATAGCTGACATTAAGTGCTCTACCGTTGAAATCCGAACTCCTTCCTTCACTAAAGTCGTGGATAGAGTCGTATCGCCTACATTTGAGGCCTTTGCTTCGATAGCAACAACTGGCTCTAAATCAACACGTGTAAATACTATTCCTGTGTTCACAGGAGCAGGCCGCAACGTCAAATACACTTTTTCGCCGGTATGAAGCCCTACGCCAGTGGCTCTAATGATATTTTTGAGTGTTCGTTGCTTCAGCATTTGCAAAGCCTTATCGTTTTTGATCTATTGAAAATAAAAAGCAATCCTCTGCACTCACAAATATCATTCTTAAATATATATGTAGCAGGATTGTAACCAATATCAAATACTGCTTCAAATAACCTCATGCCGCTTAATTTTTGGTATTGAGAGTTGGCAAAACGCATAAATTAATCGGCCTGCCTTCGCAGAAAAGCAGGTACGTCTAAGTAATCTAAATCCATGTCGGCATCCATTGATGCGCTTATCTTAGGATTGGGATCAACTACTTCCTTATTCCTCATTATCGTTGGTCTTTCTAATTCATCATAGTCCGGCATGCCGGCACTATTTAACGTATTATCGATAACCTTCGTTGGCTTCTTATTTTCCTGGCCCAACCCAGTAGCCACAACTGTTACCCTTATTTCGTCATTCAATTCAGGATCAATTACAGTCCCAACTACAACAGTCGCATCGTCTGAGGCGAATTCCTCTATTGTGTCCCCTACCTCAGAAAATTCACCCAAAGACAAATTCTCGCCCGCAGTGATGTTTACGAGTATGCCTCTTGCTCCCTGAAGATTGATATCCTCGAGCAATGGGCTACGAATAGCTGATTCGGCTGCTTCTCGAGCTCGTTCTTCCCCAGATTTACCAAGACCAGTCCCCATCATTGCCATACCCATTTCAGACATTACAGTCTTTACATCAGCAAAATCAACGTTGATCATNCCTGGATGCATAATTAAATCAGCAATGCCTTTGACAGCCCCCAACAAAACATCGTTCGCTGCTTTAAATGCTTCAAGCAACGAAGACTCTTTACCTAGCACATCTAAGAGCTTCTCATTTGGTATCGTTATCAGAGAATCAACGCTATTAGATAGTTCTTCAATGCCTTCTTCGGCAATCTTCAGACGTTTCTTACCTTCAAAAAGAAAGGGTTTTGTTACGACGGCGACGGTTAAGATCCCCATATCTCTTGCAACCTCAGCAACGATTGGCGCAGCACCCGTTCCCGTGCCACCTCCCATCCCTGCAGTTATAAATACCATATCCGCACCTGTAAGAATTTCTGCAATTTCTTCTCTATCTTCAAGCGCTGCCTGTCTCCCAACTGCGGGATTAGCCCCAGCACCAAGACCTTTGGTTATGTTGCTGCCCATTTGAAGGATAGTNTTCGCGTTTAAATTATTTAAGGCTTGTGCATCTGTGTTAGCACATATAAATTCAACNCCGTCAACTTGGTTATTTATCATATGATGGACAGCATTNCCGCCCCCACCGCCAACACCAATTACTTTAATAACCGCGTTCTGTGGAATATTTTCGACTAATTCAAACATATAGCCCCCTTGAAGTTCAGATCTGTTGATTTCGACTAAAATAAGTACTCGTTTAAAAATGACCCTGAAACCAATTTTTTACCTTTCCCATAATTTGGCCTTGAGCCTCACTGCTCAATGTCGGATCTCCCTCTTGGTGTTGCTTCAGACCGTATTGGAGTAGTCCAACACCAGTTGAATAAATTGGATTCTCTACTATGTCAGACAGCCCGGTAATATTGTGAGGCGAGCCAACTCGTACTGGTGCATGGAATATTTCCTCAGCAAGTTCAATTACACCTTCCATCTTGCTAGTTCCCCCAGTCAAAACAATNCCTGCTGCTAACAAATTCTCAAACCCACTCCGCCTAAGTTCTGTTTGTACTAAATTAAACAATTCATCATATCTAGGTTCCACGACTTCGGCTAAAGACTGACGCGACAGTTCTCTTGGCGCTCGATCACCAACACTCGGCACCTTAATGGTTTCATCAGAGCTGGCAAGCTGGGTCAAAGCACATGCATACTTAATTTTTATCTCATCTGCATTTTCAGTCGGAGTTCTTAATGCCATTGCAATATCATTTGTAACCTGATCTCCAGCAATGGGAATCACACCAGTGTGCCTGATGGCTCCATCAGTAAAAACGGCGATGTCACTAGTACCTCCGCCGATATCGACCAAGCAAACACCTAACTCCCTCTCATCTTCTGTCAACACAGAATAACTCGAAGCAAGCTGCTCCAATATTATTTCGTCCGTATCTAAACCACAGCGCTTTATGCATTTTTCGATATTCTGNACAGCGTTAATTGCACAAGTTACGAGGTGAACTTTAGCTTCAAGCCTGACACCAGACATACCCATTGGTTCTTTTACGCCTTCTTGAGAATCGATTATGTACTCTTGAGGTAATATGTGGAGTACTTTTTGGTCAGCCGGAATTGCAACCGCCTGAGCAGCATCAATAACACGGTCAATATCTGGCTTCATCACCTCCCTATCCCGAATCGCAACAATNCCATGAGAATTCATACTTCGGATGTGACTTCCTGCTATTCCGGCATAAACTGACTGGATTTGACATCCAGCCATTAGCTCTGCTTCTTCAATGGCTTTCTGAATTGATTCGACAGTAGATTCAATATTTACAACCGTCCCCTTTTTTAACCCCCTGGATTTATGGCTCCCTATGCCTACAACNTGCAGTCCNCCACCCTCATTAATATGGCCTACGATAGCCACAACCTTTGAAGTTCCAATATCAAGCCCAACGATCATATTATCGCGGTCAATATCACTCATCTATATATCCCCACGGGCCAACGCAATATATTCTCGTCTATTACAATTAACATTATCGAAAGGCCAGTTTAGACATTTCTTTAGCCGTATTTTTCACAGCGATACCATTCTCATATCTTAAATCTACTTCACTATTATCAAAATTTGCTTTTAAATTACTTTTCTCATANAGTTTTATAAATCTCTTTATACGATCGCTCATCCTTGTCCTACCTACAGTAATTTTTATGGAATCATCTATCACTAAATCCCAACTACCTCTATCTGAAAGCTTAATCCCACTTATATTTAAACCGGTTGGTACAAATATTTTGTTGAAAGCTTGAAACTGTTCCATAACCCGCTTCTGGCTTCCGTTTGGACCATACAAATAGGGAACTCCAATAGTCTTTTTAGCATCACCGGGACTAAACACCTCTCCTCTTGTATTAAGTAGTTGCTCGTCATTCCAATAAGCTATTGCAATCTGTTCTCTTAAATATANAGACAAGGTTTCAGGCCATAAACGGGTGATTGATGCCTCGTCTACCCAAGAGAGCTTTTCAAGATCTNATTTTAAACCTTTAGCATCAAATCGAAAAAAACCAGTGCCCATTCGTTCTGAAANTAAATCTTTAACATCNTGACTGCTAACATAGTCCCATTGATTTTCNATTTTTATTTTCATTATGGGTCTATCGATATAATTTACAAAGTCAGTAAAATTAAAAGANACAAAAAAAATCATGCTAGAAAAAAAACTCCCTCCAATCAGCAGACTTATAACTCTAAGATTTACAGGCTTAAGAGGTCGACGNACATATAAACTTCCACGGCTACTTTTTCGCAGTCTTTTCTTATCAATTATATCAGAGGGATCAGGCCTCATCTTTTAGTTCCCTAGCTTCAACNTCAAGAATCTTTAAAAGCATTTCNTCATAATTTACNCCAACGGCCTTCAGCGCCGAAGGTACAAAACTATGCATAGTCAATCCAGGTATAGTGTTTAACTCTAGTAGGTGAAAGTCCCCATTATTTTCCCTGAGCACATCGACCCTCGCCAGACCCTTGCATCGCAATCCTTTGTATGCATTTAAAATTAGTTTTTCTAATTCTTTTAATTCCTCACTATTGAGCTCAGGCGGACAAATCATTTTCGTATCAGAATCAACATACTTTGCTTCATAATCGAAGAATTTNCTCGGTGTTTCTAGCTGTAAAGTTGGNAGAACTTCTTCACCAAGAACCCCAGTAGAGTACTCTATGCCTTCAATACATCGTTCCGCAAAAACTTGAGAACCATAAAAAAGTGCTTTTTGATAATATTCTTCTAACTCTTTCGGATCACTAGTCATTGCTATACCCAAGCTTGATCCACCACTAACTGGTTTAACTACTGCTTGTTTGAGTTTTCGAATCACCCCCTCCCAATCTGATTGATCATTCAATAATTGATATTCCGGAGTTTTTAGCTTTAACTGACACCAAATTTGTTTACTAACCACCTTATTCATTGCCAGAGCAGAAGAAAGCACATTACTTCCCGTATAAGCGATTTCCATCGCTTCCAATAGACCTTGAGCAATACCATCTTCGCCGTTTTCCCCATGCAAAGTGATAAAAGCGAATTCAGGTTTAAGTNTCTGGAGTTGTTCAACCACATCATGCCCGACATCAATTTCAGAAACTTTAAATCCTAACCTCTGCAATCCAGCAAAAACCGCTGAGCCACTTGCAAGGGAAATTTCCCGCTCTGCAGATATACCCCCTTTCAACACAACAATATGGCCAAACTTTGTAATCAAGTCCTTTCTATTTATCGGTTTCATCAGTTTTTTCTTAACCATTTCAAACAATTTCTTCTATAAAAATCAATAAATTAGTTTATTTTTAATAACTCAGTCACTATATCTTTTGAAAGTGCACCGACGCTGCCCGCCCCTTGAGTTAACAATATGTCGCCTGGCTCTAATAAATCACTCAGAAGATTAGTTACATCACTCGTATATTGAACATAAAAAGGGTCCAATTTCCCCCGTAGTCTAATACTCCGGCAAAGTGCTCGTGAATCCGCTCCTGGTATCTTTACTTCCCCGGCAGAGTAAACTTCCAAGAGAATAAGGACATCAACCTCAGACAGAACTTCTACAAAATCTTCATAGAGATCTTTTGTTCTGCTATACCGATGAGGCTGGTAAATCATTACCAATCGATTTTTTGACCAACCGTCTCTTATTGCTTTTATAGTAGCTGAAACTTCGGTTGGGTGATGTCCATAATCATCGATCAATATAACTTCGCCATTCGAGTAAGGGAACTTACCCTGAATTTCAAACCTTCTGCCGACTCCAGAAAACTTTTCAATGCCTGCGCATATATCGGAATCATCTATACCCTCATCGGTTGCTATCACAATAGCCGCAGTCGCGTTAAGCGCGTTATGCCTTCCNGGCATATTTAGACTTATTTGGAGNAGTTCATCCTCATTGGGACGGCTGACGTCAAATCTTATGTTATTGGCCTTTTGCTCGTAGTTCATAATTCTGAAATCTGCTTTCTTGGAAAAGCCATAAGTGATTTTTGGCCTAGATACCTTAGGAAGAATTTCTCTGACCACTGGTTCATCAACACAAAGGACCGCTAAACCATAAAAAGGAAGGTTATGTAAGAATTCGATAAAATGTTTTTTTAAGTTTTCAAAGTCCCCTTGATATGTGGCCATATGGTCAGCTTCTATGTTTGTCACAACCGCAACCATTGGTTGCAAATGTAGGAACGAAGCATCACTTTCATCTGCTTCGGCAACAAGATATTTACTCTTTCCAAGTTGCGCACTCGCACCAACGCTATTTAGAACACCTCCGATGACAAAAGTAGGGTCTCTTCCTCCTTCTGCTAAAATTGACGCCACTATACTCGTGGTAGTTGTTTTTCCATGAGTACCCGCAATAGCAATTGAGTGCCTATATCTCATTAACTCCGCGAGCATTTCTGCTCTCGCGAGTATTGGTTTCTCTCTTTCAAACGCTGTAGTCAATTCAGGATTTTTTGCATCTACAGCGCTAGAGAATATAACTGCGTCAGCTTGTCTAATATTTTCCTTACTGTGGCCTATAAAGATTTCAACGCCCAATTTTGATAATCTCTTCGTGTTTGCGGATGCACTGATATCTGAACCCGTAATTTTGTATCCTTGATTAAACAGAACTTCAGCTATACCACACATTCCCGCGCCACCGATACCAACAAAATGAATAGTTTTGATACGCCTCATTTCTGGGAATTCATAAATCTCGTTTTTACTTTTCATAGGCAGCCTTTATACAAAGTTCAGCTATTTTGTTCGTTGCATCTCTGACACCCATCCTCCGCGCATTAACTGCCATCGCTCTTAAGTTTGTCCTATCGTCCATTAGCGGACGCAATATATCCTTTAAATTCTGAACACTAAAATCAGACTGCTGAATCAAAATGGCCGCCTCCTCATTAACCAACCATTTCGCATTTAACAACTGCTGATCATCCGAGTGATATGGATATGGAATTAAAATCGAAGGTAATCCTACTGCTGCCAACTCACTTACTGTACTCGCACCTGAGCGAGAGATAACAAGATCTGCCCAAGCGTAGCATTGAGAAATTTCGTCTATAAATGGTATGACCTTACAATTTTGGTTTAAAGAAATACCTAATTTCTTATATCTATTGATCGTTTCATCAAAAGACTTTTCGCCAGTTTGATGTAAGAGTTGAAAATTTCTCCGTCCTTGATAATAAGCAAATAACTTAGGAATAACTAAATTAATCTTTAAAGCACCCTGAGAGCCGCCAAGGACAAGAACGCGTAAGGTCGATTCGTTAAGGTCCTCTAGCTCCCGCCTGATCTTTATAATCTGTGACCGTATTGGGTTTCCCGTAAAAATAGCGTTTACCGGTCCCGCGAAAGTATTTGGGTAGGCCTCAAAGACTTGATCTGCTACTAGAGAAAGCAGTCGATTGGTTAAACCAGCAACAGCATTCTGCTCATGAATAAGGAGAGGCTTACGTAAAATTTTGGCCGCAATGCCTGCAGGGCCGCAGATAAACCCCCCCATACCGAGAACGCAAGTGGGACGAACTCTCAAAATTACAAAGACCGACTGAAGGAATGCTTTTAGGAGCATAATTGGGGCCCGCACTTTCCGAAAAAAACCAGCACCCTTCAAACCACTCACTGAAATATGATGTAAAGGAATTTCAGTATTGGCCAGCAAACGATTTTCCATACCCTTAGGTGTGCCCAACCATTCAACTTTTGCTGACTGAGACATGAGTCGATCCGCGATAGACAGCGCTGGAAAGACATGCCCGCCGGTCCCGGCAGCCATTATCAGAATCTTGACCCCATCAGACTTCATCTAGTTAGACCTCAATATTTAACTTCAACGAGTAATCTCTATTGACAAGCTCTTTCCTCAGTTGCAAAACATTCTGTTTCATACTGCACGCGCAGCAACAAACCAGCCATGAAGAGGCTCACGATCAAGCTCGCACCGCCATAGCTTAAAAATGGGAGTGTGAGCCCTTTCGTAGGGAGTAACCCGGTATTTACTCCAATATTGACCATCGCTTGACCCGCAAATAAAAGACCTATTCCATATGATAAGAACGCTTCAAATACTGTCCCTTTCTTTTCGGCTTGTCTCCCTATCGAAAAAGCCATTTTTACAAGTAAACTGAAAAGAATAATTATAAGCGACACCCCAACGAGACCGAGTTCTTCACCAATAATGGCCAAGATAAAATCATTGTGAGCTTCAGGTAAAAAATAAAGTTTTTGTATACTGTTACCCAATCCGACTCCGAACCACTCGCCCCTACCAAAAGCGATAAGAGCTTGAGTTAATTGATAACTACCATTGAAAACATTCTCCGCAGCCCAAGGATTAAGATAAGAAGAGAATCTCACGATAACATAGGGCTTTGTCATAGCTACATATGTCACAATCCCAACAAAAAGTATCAGCATTAGAAAAAATCGGTACAACTTCGCTCCTGCAAGAAAAATCATACAAAATGCTGTTAAAGTTAATATGACTAAAGCACCATGGTCTGGCTCAAGCTGCAAAAGGATTGCTGCTAAACCCACAATCATTAATGGCTTTAAAAAACCAGACCAACGTTCTCTAACTTCTATTAAGTGCCGATCAAGATAAGATGCCAGATATATCACTATAAATATCTTCGCTAATTCAGATGGTTGTAAATTGAAAATCCCAACATCAATCCATCTCGCACTACCATTAACTACTTTTCCGACTCCAGGCACTAAGACAAGAAACAATAATATGAAAGACACTATTAGAAGAAATCCACTACCATTTTTCCATAAAATTAACGGTGTATGCAGAGTCAAAATAATCACTGCAAACCCTATTAGGGAAAATATCGCCTGCCGCTTCAAAAAGTAGAAAGGATCCTGATATTGACTGCTCGCAATTTCGATAGAAGCAGATGTCATCATAAGCAAACCAAAGACAAATAGAAGAAAAGTTATAAAGAACAATCCATTAAATTTCGGTCGAATGAGCCCTACGTGAACAAAAGCTGATGATCTGGTGGGCGTCATAATAAATTTTCCACTGAATCGATGAATTCTTGGCCCCTATGCTGGAAATCTCGGAACATATCAAAGCTAGCACACGCTGGTGAAAGCAGAACCACGTCTCCTGGTGACGCCTTTTTCTTTGCTATAGAAACAGCATCTTGCATGTCTATTGCAAAATTAGTTGAGATATCTCGATGAAAACTTGACGCCACTTTTTCGGCATCTTCTCCAATTAAAATCAATCCTTTAGCCCATCTATTCAAGACAGGAATCAATGAACTAAAATCAGCTCCTTTTGCAACTCCTCCTGCAATCAAAACGACATGACCAGTAATGCGCTGCCCCAAGCCCTCGATAGCGGCCATCGTAGCACCAACATTAGTTCCTTTTGAGTCGTTGTAAAAGCCTATTCCTGCTATATCTCGAACCCATTGACATCGATGCGGGAGGCCTGAAAAATCTCCAAGCGCTGATCTAATCACATCAACATCGATATCAACCGCAAGGGCCAATGCAATGGCAGCAAGAGCATTAGAAATATTATGTTGACCAAAGATCTTTAATTCACTTACAGCGATTATTTTCTCTAATTGATAGGCTAAGTATTGTTCATCTTCATTTTCAAATAAGCCTAATCCATTCACACCCGGCCGATCGAATCCAAAATCCCAAATGGGAACATCGAGATCCTTCGTTGGATACGAATAGACATCATCTCTGTTAATCACCAATTGACGGCAACCATTAAAAATACGAAGCTTTGCTTTATGATATTGCGTAAGATTTTCGTAACGATCCATGTGATCTTCACTTAGATTAAGAATAACAGCAACTTCAGCCCCAAGAGATTCTGTAGTTTCAAGTTGAAAACTAGAAAGTTCCAATAAATAGATATCCTTTCTCTCTTCCTCAAACAAGTCGAGTGCTGGCTTTGAGCGCGGNCCATCTAAATTGCCACCCAAACCGACACGCTTACCCGCTCTTCTTAAAATAGCATCGAGAAGAGCAACAACAGTACTTTTTCCGTTAGAACCGGTTACTCCTATAATCGGTGCGCTAACAGCTTTTGAAAAAATATCAATATCACCTCTGATAGGAATACCAAAATCTTTGGCTTTTCGAATCTCAGGAGTTTCCATGCTCAGACCAGGACTAAGTATCAACTCTTTTGCATTAAGTAGAGAATTAATATTTAATTTGCCTGTCTCAATTTCTATATCGTTGAAACGTTTTTTAAAATCTTCAAGCATGGGCGGATCATGCCTGGTATCCATTACTTTAAAAGCTAGACCTTTAGCAGAAAAATACTTTGCAACCGATAATCCTGTTTTACCAAGTCCGATGATTACACTCTTATTTTTTACGTTTGAGTCTTTCAATTTTCTCACTAACCTTTCTTATCGAAGCTTTAATGTTGCCAAACCAAAAAGAACAAGCATTACGGTTATAATCCAAAATCGCACAATTACTCTTGGCTCAGGCCAGCCTTTCAATTCAAAATGGTGATGTAACGGAGCCATTCTAAAAATTCGTTTCCCCGTCAACTTGAAAGAAGCAACTTGTAGGATTACTGAAGCTGTCTCCACTACAAAAACTCCCCCCATAATGAAAAGTACAATCTCATGGCGTGAGACAATAGCCATAACACCGAGAGCCGCACCAAGAGCAAGCGCACCTACATCTCCCATAAAAATTTGTGCTGGATAGGTGTTAAACCAGAGAAATCCCATGCCTGCACCAACCAAAGCGCCTGCAAATATAACAATCTCTCCTGAACCCAAAACATTAGGAATATTTAGGTAGGCAGAGAATTCATTATGCCCAGCAAGATAAGCAATGACACCTAGCGCCCCTCCAACCATGACGGTTGGCAATATTGCTAAGCCATCTAAACCATCGGTTAGATTTACCGCATTACTAAAGCCAACTATTACAAAATAACTAATTACGACGTAAAAAAAGCCAAGATCAAAAATGACATCTTTGAAAAATGGAACGATGTAAGAAGTTTCAATCGGGCTTGCCGCTGAAAAATATAAAACTAGCGCAGCTGCTAGTCCAATTACTGACTGCCAAAAGTATTTCCATTTAGCGGAAAGACCTGCAGAACTTCCCTCAAAAACTTTTCGATAGTCATCAACCCAACCTATACCACCGAAAAGAAGTGTGACCAACAGAAGGACCCAAACGTAGTGGTTTCGCAGATCAGACCAAAGCAAAGTGCTTATGGCTATACTCACCAAAATCAAAGCACCGCCCATTGTAGGCGTACCTGCTTTACTAAAGTGTGTCTCTGGGCCGTCATCCCTGACTACTTGGCCAATTTGGTGATACTGTAACTTATCAATCAAATAAGGCCCTATAATCAGAGAAACAAATAGGGCCGTTAAAACACTGAAGATGCCTCTCACAGTAATGTATTGGAGCACACCAAAATCTGTGTTGAATTGCATTAAGTAATCAGACAACCAAACTAGCATTAATCCCTCCCGGCTAACTTTAGCTTGTTGACAACTGAATCCATATGACTCCCCCTAGAACCCTTAATCAAAAAAATAAAATCTCGCCTTGCAGTCTCGCGACATTCACTAATTAATTCGTCTTTGCTCGAGAAATGTTTTGCGCCCGAGCCAAAAGCTGCAACCATATGACGGCTATGCTCACCAAATGCCCAGAGCTTTTCTATCCCCGAGATAGCGGCATATTCACCAACTTGCGTATGGTACTCCTTCGACCTCGCTCCAAGTTCTCTCATGTCGCCTGCCACCAAAACCTTTATCCCCGGTAAATGCTTGAAAATATCAATTGCTGCCCTGAACGATGATGGACTGGCATTATATGTATCATCAATCACTCTGCATTGATTGACCCCTCGCAGAGGAAAAAGACGCCCAGAGACAGGCTTTACTGTTTCTAAACCGATCTTGACTTGCCCAATATCTGCACCCGCCTCCATAGCCACTGCCGCAGAGGCAACTGCATTTAGGACGTTGTGGCGGCCTAATAGATCTAGACTTATAGATTGAGAACCAAGCGGCGTGTTTAAAACAAATTTCATGGTTCCTTCTGAACCAAAACAAATATTTGACGCGAAGTAATTAGCTGAAGGATTCAAACCACTAAACTTTGCTATTCCTCTCTCTCCGGCCCGCTCTATCCAAGCATCAACATTAGGGTCGTCATAATTCAAGATTACCTTTCCATTTAAGAAAGTAGCATCTATGATTTCGCCCTTCGCTTTGACGATCCCCTGGAGACTACCAAATCCCTCTACGTGAGCTTCATTAGCGTTTGTTATTAGTGCTATTTCAGGTATCGCAGCGTCGGCACTAAATTGTATTTCACCATGGCGGTCAGCTCCCATTTCGATTACAGCGTATTCATGTTGCTCCGTCAGATTAAAGAGAGTTAAAGGTACACCTACCGTGTTGTTTTGATTCTTTGGCGTAATCAAAGTCACACCCACACAATTCAATATGGAACCTACCATTTCTTTAACCGTGGTTTTCCCTTGACTTCCGGTAATACCAATTACCTTTGCACTACTTCTCTCTCTGTTAATTCGCGAGATCGTCGCTAATGCATGAAGTGAATCTTTGACATATAGCATCGGTAAATCCGAACTAATTTTTCGCGATGCAATAATGGCTGCGGCACCGTTTTTTACTGCATCTAACGCCAAATCGTTACCGTCAAAATTCTTTCCTTTCAACGCTACAAAAGCGTCTCCTCTCGACATCGTACGAGTATCGGTAGAAAAAGAATATATCTCTACGTCATCACCAATGAGCTCTCCCCCACACCTCTTAGCTATTTCTGAAAGGAGGTATATTCCTATCACCTAGAATTACCTCTTGCCTTAAGGGCCAGCCTCGCATGAGCTTTGTCACTAAAACACGTTTTGATTCCAGAAACTTCTTGATAGTTTTCGTGTCCTTTTCCAGCAATAAAAACAAGGTCTTTCAACGATGCATTGCTTATAGCATATTTAATCGCTTGTTCCCGATCTCTAATCACAGAGACGTTTTGAGGTTTTCGAACTCCACTTAGGATTTGAGAAACAATTCGATCACCAGCTTCGGTTCTTGGATTATCATCCGTTACCACTAGACAATCTGCGAACGACTCTGCAATCTCTCCCATTAATGGTCGCTTGCCTTCGTCTCTATTACCTCCGCACCCAAATACACACCATATCTTCCCTTTAAAGTGATGTCTGAGTGACTCTAGAGCACACCGTAAGCTGTCTGGCGTATGAGCATAATCAACAATGGTTGTCACTTCACCCGCGTCATTTACAATTTCCATTCGCCCATCTACAGAATCAAGAGAAGATACTTTGTCTAAGATTTCCACAAGATCTATGTGACCTTTACCTTCTCTGGACAGGAGCGAAATCAGAGTAGCTATTACTGCGAGTATATTACTGATATTGAAGCGGCCTAAAATTTTTCCTGATAACTCCGTGACTCCAAAAGGGGTGTTAACAATCATAGAATATCCATTACTACTGAAAGTTAACCCTTCAGAAAAAACAGAAGCATGATGATTGCTTAAACTGTAGGTTACAATCTCTACTTCTTTTGAGACACTATTTATCAACGATAGTGCGAACTCATCATCTAAATTAAGAATTGCTGATTTAAGAGTTGGCCACTTAAACAACTTTCTCTTGCTTTCGGCATACTCTTCCATAGTCTTATGATAATCCAAGTGATCGCGAGTCAGATTAGTAAAAACCGCCGTATCAAAGTCAATAGCTTCAACTCGCTTCTGATCGAGACCGACTGATGATACTTCCATTGCAACGTATTCAAATCTTTCATTTACCATACGCGCTAACTGTTTTTGAGAAAATACTGGATCCGGAGTGGTGAGCACACTAGGCTCAAGACTGCCAGGTTGTCCACTACCTAAAGTACCCATCATTCCACATTTGTATCCAAGACTCTGTAACGCATCAGCGATAAACTGACTGCAACTTGTTTTACCATTTGTGCCAGTGATACCTACTATTTTTAATTCCGAACTAGGGTATTGATAAAAGCGATTAGCTATCTGGCTTACTTTGGATGACAGGTTCTCTATACCTATCACCGGAATACTTCCTATCGTCTTTAACTCTTGCATACCTGCAGTGAACTCAGCAACAACAGCCGCACACCCACTCATTATAGCTTGATCAATATAATTTCTAGCATCATGATTGCGTCCAAAACAAGCTATAAATAGATCACCATTTTTTACAAGTCGACTATCCAATTTAACGCCGGTTATAGGCCTATCAATTTCTGCAATATTAGGAATTGCTACTAGGTCTTCCACAAGTTTACACAAAGTAGTTTGAATAGTTTTTTCTCTTGTTGTATTCATTAGCCCTTCATAAGTACAACTATAAATTTTAACGATAAGGCATTACGTCAGGAGAAATGTTTAAAATTCTCATTGCACCTGATGCAACTCTCGAAAATACTGGGGCCGCAACCTGCCCTCCGTAGTGCTCTTCTCCTTTTGGCTCATTTACTATTACCACAATAACAATTTTTGGATTTGTTGCTGGAAGCATTCCCACAAATAATGAATTATGAAGATTTTCTTCATAACCCGAACTACCGACAACATGCGCAGTTCCGGTTTTTCCAGCAACAGAATAAAATGGGACATTTGCCTCTAAAGCTGATCCGCCACTACTCGCATCAACTACAGTACGCAACATTTCCCTCACATCATTAGTAATTTCTGACTTTAAAACTTGCGAACGCGGTAAATCTTTCACCTCTTGATCAGATAACTTCAAGAGCGAGACGGGTTTGCGAAATCCGTTATCAGCTATCACGGAATAAGCATTAGCTAACTGAAGTGCTGTAGCTGAAAGCCCATAGCCAAATGAAAAAGTTGCAGTAACATGTCTCCCCCATTTCCTAGGGTTCGGCAATACTCCCGATCGCTCACCCGGAAAACCGGTTCCCAAAACCTCTCCAAAGCCCAGGCGCGACATAACATCTCGAATCGGTTCAGCACCAATATCTAAAGCAATCTTACTCGACCCAACATTGCTTGATTTCGTGATTACACCCGATGTCGTCAAGGTTCCATAATCAAATAAGTCCTTCACCTCATTGCCGCTCACCATCATCCATCCCGGGCTTGTCTCGATGATAGTATCGGGCTGATATAGGCCGGTTTCGAGAGCCGCCGCAATAGTAAAAGCTTTAACAGTTGAGCCTGGTTCAAAAACGTCAGTTATAGCTCTATTTCGAAGAACACTAAAGTCTGTCATGTCCGATTTATTATGTGGGTTATAGGAGGGCTGATTTGCCATCGCCAAGACCTCTCCAGTATTAACATCTAATATCACTATGGATGCTGCTCTCGCCCTACGAGCCACAAACTCCTCTTTCAGTTCACGATATGCTATGTTTTGAACCCGAAAATCGATGCTTAATTCCAACCTTTTGCCGGGTTGAGCAGTTTGGATCGTATTTAACTCCCCGATTATATTACCTCTGCGATCCTTCATTACCTGTCTTCTGCCGGGCACACCCCTTAACCAATCATCATAAGTCAATTCAAGTCCTTCCTGCCCAACGTCATCAACATTGCTGAAACCAACTAGGTGCGCAGTAGCCTCCCCTTGAGGATAAAACCGCTGATATTCTTGCTGGGAATAGACCCCCTCGAGGTTTAGATTCATAATTTCCATAGCTTCTGAAGGGGGAAGTCTGCGCTTTATATATAAGAATTCGAGGTTTGATTTACTCTTTAGGTTTTGAGTAAGAACATCNTCATTTAGCTCGAGTTCCTTTGCCAAGATCTTAATACTTTCAGAATCACCCGTAACTTTTCTTGGATCTACCCAAATAGATTGAACCGGAGTGCTCACAGCTAAAGGCTCGCCATTTCTATCTGTAATCAATCCTCTATTCGCGACTAATGGAATTGTCCTAATTGTTCTTGCNTCACCTTGGNCTTGTAAAAAATCTCTTTCCGTAATGTGTAGATTACTCAACTTCCAAGCTATTAATAAGACGCATAAAGACATCACGAACAAAAGCAGGTAGACACGCCAAAAAACAAACAATGTTCGAATAGATAAGTTACTCATAACTGACCATGATTATCTCTGCCGGAGTGGGAAGTTGCATTCTTAAGTCATTTACAGCTTTCTGTTCCACTCGACCTTCTACTCCAAAGGTGCTCTGCTCAATGAGTAGTTGACCCCACTTTACCTCGAGTTCATTTCGCTCATCCTTCAGCTGTTGCAGCTCATTGAACGTAGTACGGTTCTGATGTTCTTTGAGAACTACTGCTAGACCTGAAATTAATGTAAGACTCATGAAAGTTATTAGGGCGAATGCAGACGTATTATTTATGCCCATCCAATCAATAACAGAAGGAATCTTACTCCGGTCGTCATTGGAGCTTAGTGGCACTCTTGAGTTTGAACTTTTCTTGCGCATAACTAATGTTATTTCCAGTAATATTTTATCAAGTCAATTCAGTTTTTCTGCTACCCTCATAATCGCACTTCTAGCGCGCGGGTTATGACGAATCTCGGCAAAATTAGCTTTCTGTGGGCTGCTAATTTTTTTTAGCTGCGGGTTTAATTTACTAGATGTTATTGGTAGATGGCGGGGAAATTTATCGCCCGTAGCCTGGCCTGCGATGAACTGCTTGACGATTCGATCTTCTAGTGAATGAAAGCTGATTACCACAAGTCGCCCACCTAATTTCAATAATTTGAGAGCTTCATCTAAAGCTATTTTAAGTTCCTCTAATTCTTGGTTAATTAATATCCGAATAGCCTGAAATGTTTGGGTAGCTGGATGCTTATCTTTTTTCCAAACCGGAATAGCTTCCTTCACGATCTCAGCAAGTTGACATGTCGTGGAAATGCAACGTGACTCCCTCGCAGTTATGATTCGTCGAGCGATCCGCCGAGAAAAACGCTCTTCACCATACTTATATAAAGTGTTAGCTATTTCCATCTCCGGCGCAGAGTTAAGCCATTCCATGGCACTGATCCCTTCTTCCGGGTTCATTCGCATATCTAACGGGCCGTCATGTAAAAAACTAAACCCCCTTCGCGGGTCATCTAATTGAGGTGATGAAACTCCTAAGTCGAATAGAATACCGTCAATGGAGTTTAATAGATTAGCCGTTTCTGGAATCATACTTATCTGAGCAAAACTAGCATGTACCACTAGCAGTCTTGTATCACACTCTTGCAACTGGACAGCAGACGCGATTGCCTGCGGGTCTTTATCTAGTGCAACTAACCTTCCTTGAGCGCCAAGAGAGCCCAAAATCGATTTTGAATGACCACCCCTACCAAAAGTCGCATCGATATAAATACCATTAGCTTTGATCGACAGTGCTTCAATCACTTCGCTCTTTAAGACAGCTTCATGTAACTCTTGGAGCGGCATATCGTTATACCTACAAGACTAGTGTTTTTAACTTTTCTGGCAAATTACCGTCAATCACACTCTCATTGAGCCATTTTTCTCTTTGACTGGCCCAGGTTTCTTGATTCCAAATTTCTAGCTTTTTCCCCTGACCTATCAAGCAAACATGTTTTTCAAGTCCTGCGTAGAGGCGAAGTTCTTGCGGGAGTAGAACACGGCTGTTGCTGTCCAACTCCAAGTCATTTGCATGACCTATTAGCAAGTGCTTAACCCTTTCTGCATGGGCATCCAAACTTGGCAAAGATTCAATTTTGCGCTCTATTTGTTCCCACTCTGCTATTGGATAGAGAAGGAGGCAACGATGATTGATGTCGATGGTAACGACTAAGAGGCCAGAACAACTTTTTAGTAACTGATCTCGATAACGCGAGGGCATAGCTATGCGGCCTTTTGCATCCAAATTTACAGAATTTATCCCGCGAAACATTTATTACACCATCAGCATTCAATAATAGTTTTATTNATCCCACTATTACCCATATATTGACAAAATTACCCATAATTCTCCACNCTTACACACTATATTAAGACAATGGCAACCTTGCAAGTAATATTTGGTGAAAAAACTGCGAAAAATAGAGAGGATAATCTAAACGTTNTCAGTCTGGATTTTAGGCGGATAAAAGGAAATTTTAGGTTTAACTAGCTATAACAACTACTTAAACTTTAGATCTCAAGCTATTTATAAATAANCGATGAACAAAAACTTTGCAGAAAAGAAAGTCAGCCTATAAGCCGGGTTCTGTCGAGGACAATTATTCATCTACGAACTGCGTCACCGCAGATCTGAAGCGGCCTACCCGAATCCAATGCGAGCAACATTATTAGATCCCTATTTGGCCTTACTCCGGGTGGGGTTTACAGAGCCGCAAGCTGTTACCAGCCGCGCGGTGCGCTCTTACCGCACCATTTCACCCTTACCTATCGATAACAAAAGTTAAATCAAGGCGGTATATTTTCTGTTGCACTGGCCGTGAGTTCTCACCCCCCAGGCGTTACCTGGCACCCTGCTCTATGGAGCCCGGACTTTCCTCCCCTCATCATCACAGCTTACAAAAGTAGTCTGCACCGAATAAGCGGCAATTGCCCAGCTGACTTGTTTCTGAGACTAAAGGAGAAACAGATCTAAAACAAGGCAAAAATCCCTACTAACTTTTTATCCCAACAACTTTATCGTAGAGTAGATTTTTTTGCGCGCCAGAGATTTCACTAGCAACTCTTACAGCATCTCTTACTGACAACTTACCTTCAAGNCTATCCATAATCTTCTTTGCTTCATGAGCTCGCTTCTCGGTTAAAGCTTCGTCACCACAACCTGTAATCACTAGCACGAATTCTCCCTTTCTGTGATCTTTATCAGANTGCAGCCAATCTAAGCATTGCTTGGCCGATCCTTTGAAGTCACTTTCAAACCTTTTAGTGATCTCCCTCGCTATGAAGACTTCGCGGTCACTTTGAAGAACCTCTGATAGCGCAATGAAAGATTCTAAAATACGATGCTTTGACTCAAAAAGAACCACACTACGCTCTTGGAAAAGAATCGACTCAAAGTAGATTCTTTTAGCTACAGATTTAGCTGGAATGAAGCCATCGAATTGAAAACTGTTGGTGGGTAAGCCAGATACAGACAACGCAGCAATTACTGAACATGCACCCGGAACGGATTTCACTGAAATTTTTTGCTCTCTTATCATCCTGACAAGCTTGTAACCTGGGTCAGAAATTAGGGGCGTACCTGCATCCGAGACTAACGCTACAGACTTGCCTTGGAGCAAATCAAGAAGAATTCGCTCTCTATCTTTTTCATTACTAAAATCATGATAGGGTTTGACGGGAGTTTGAATGCTAAATCTTTTTAGGATTCCCTTCGTAACTCGCGTGTCCTCTGCCGCTATGTAATCAACCGATTGAAGCACACTCACAGCCCTCTGAGTAATGTCATCCATATTACCGATAGGCGTTGCAACTACGAATAACTGTCCTAGTTTTGTCATCTCTCAATCCCAATTCATAGTTGCTTTTTCGTAGGCTTATCAAAAATAGTGCGCATAAAAATTGCTCATTACCAATTCTTATAATAGTCTTTTCATATGATACCGTATTGAGCATATATTACTTATGACTTATAAGTTCGTCCGTGTAAGAAAATTACTTCAGGCAATTTCTTTTAGCTTAATCTTTAGTTGTGGCGTCAACGCCCCAGTAACGACGGTTGTGCCCTCAACGACAGAGTCTACAACAGACTCAATAAATGAGCTATTGAGTCAAGCAGCTTTCTTTTCGGGAAATCAGGCATTTGTACTTAAACTCGAAGCCATTTCAGAATTAATTGAATATGGCCTATTTGAGCGAGCTAAAGAGGAAATCGGAAAAATNAATAATTCCGATTCCTTCGAACTAGAAGCAAGATTGAANTTCNTCTTGTTCAATGCACAAATTGCTGCAGCTGAGAACCAACCTGAGACAGCTCTCCGTTGGCTAGAAAATCCTTTAACGGCAGAAGTAGATCCGCTTTCAGAAATTGGCAGAGAACTCTTTTTGTTAAAAGGACAAACTTATTTGGCCCTNGAGCAACCAGAANTGGCNCTATCTGTTTTCACTGAGATTACCGAATCTTGGCCAACAGATCTGGAGACTTCCCTTCATGAGNATCTTTGGCATTCACTTCANAGNTTAGATGAGAGGCGCTTNTCTCAAATAGCTGAAGAATCCAAAAGTTACGAGCTTAGGGGNTGGATTGAACTAGCTAGAATCTTCAGATCTGAAGAAACAAGTTTGAAAAAACAATTAGATACTTTAGGCCAGTGGCGAAGAACTTGNGTGAGACATTCNGCAACGATTCGGCTTCCGCAGCCGTTAAGAGATTTACAAGATTCATGGGACAAACGTCCCACCGAAGTTGCACTGATTCTGCCAATACTCCAACCAGCAGGCAATGCAATTTATGAAGGATTCCTCAGTGCATACTANCAGGAGTTGAACGTTTCTCAGGAAGTTCCTAGAGTATCAGTTTACGATAGCTCGGAAGCAGTAAATATNGCAGCGATATATGACAACGCTGTTTCAAACGGGGCTGAGTTAATTATTGGCCCTCTTCAGAAATCCTTGGTAAATCAATTAGAGGAGCGAGGAGAATTACCCGTAGATACACTCGCATTAAATTATACCGATAATCCTAGTTCCGACAATAGACTTTATCAGTTCGGTTTAGCTCCGGANGATGAAATNCANGAAGTAATCAACATAGCTTGGAANGATGGNCATCGGACTGCGGCGATTCTTATGCCAGAAAATGTAAGTTACCANGAGCTACAAAACTTTTTTGAAAATTCATGGGTTCAAAGAGGAGGGCAGATTGTTTCGAAGGTAAATTTTCATGAAAATTCTAATTATACGGAAATAGTTAAAGAACTCATGGCCATCAATAGTAGTGAGGTTCGAGCTGATAAACTTCTAGAGCTATTACCGCGCAGAAANATGGAGTTCACTCCACGGATAAGAAAAGACGTGGACTTCATCTTTTTAGTTGCTAATCCAAATGAAGGCAGGCAAATAAAGCCCACCCTGGCATTCTACTTTGCTGAAGATATTCCTGTTTACTCAATTCCTTCTATTTATGAAGGATCTGAAAACCCTGCAGAAAACAGAGACCTAGATGGCATTATCTTCGCGGATGCACCATGGGTGTTAGGACCAAATACGGATCTTAATAGAGCCATGGATCAAGACCTTCGTCAAGTAACTGGGTCTTTGAGAAGGCTCCGAGCAATGGGAATTGATAGTTTCAGACTATATCCAAGACTTCAACAATTTAGCAGCGGTAATCTTGAAATCATGCAAGGCGNGACTGGCCAACTTTTGATTGGTGAAGGACAAAAATTTCGACGCAAATTAAAAGCTGCGCATTTTACGGATGGGGTTGCCACCCTCATTGAACAATAGCAACCTATTCTAGTGCGTGAGAAATTCCCACAGACATTTTTCTTGAAAAATGAGAACCTACTTTAAAAGAAGGATTAAGAACTAGCTACAAAAAAGTAACACTGGCCATCAATCTGCCGATAACCAATAGTTAGTTTCGCAATACGTTAGGGTTTAAAAATGGATACAGAACTTCGAATTAGAGATCATTTTCTTGATAGCATAGAAGCAAAAAGATATGCATTAGAGGAGTTGGTTNTCCCTATCCAGCATGCAGGGAATTGTATTGCTCATAGTTTAGTCAATCATGGAAAAATTCTAAGTTGTGGCAACGGCGGTTCTGCTGGAGATGCACAGCATTTTTCAGCAGAATTGCTTAACCGATTCGAAATAGAAAGGCCTGGNTTGCCAGCTATTGCGTTAACGACAGATAGCTCGACGATCACCGCGATCGCTAATGACTACCAATATGACGAGATCTTTTATAAACAAATTCTTGCTCTAGGTAATGCCCAAGATGTCTTACTAGCNATTTCAACGAGCGGCAATTCGGCAAATATTGTCAAAGCTATCCAAGCTGCCCATGAGAGAGAGATGATAGTGATATCCCTAACAGGNAGAGACGGAGGAAAAATGGCGGANCTCTTGAGAGGTGATGACATAGAAATCCGNATTCCATCTGAACGAACAGCCCGAATCCAGGAAGTCCACCTTTTAGTTATTCACTGTCTATGCGATATTATCGATGCAATATTATTTGGGGGAGTTGAAACATGAAGCAGNATATTTTTCTTTCTTTTCTTTCTATGATTCTAACAACTGCATGCTCGACCATTCTCGTTAACACGACNAACAGAGAAGGCATACAAGAAAATCCTACACGACGAACGCCTGGTGCTATCGTAGAGGACCAATCGATAGAAACCATCGTTGCGGTGAACTTAAAAGCGGACAATCTTGCCTTTCGAGAAACCCGATTTAATGTTATNAGTCACAATGGTATCGTCTTGTTAGTAGGCCAAATCGAAAGCAATGCAATGAAGCAAAAGGCAACGGAAATCATTTCTAAGGCTAGTTCGAAAATCAAGCGAATTCATAACGAACTGGAAATTACTGAAAAGAAAGGAATTTTATCTCGCAGCAACGANACGTGGATCGCTACCAAGGTTCGCGCTCTGATGCTNGCAAATGAGGAAATTTCTGCCANCCAAGTTAAAGTTATTGTCGAAAATGGAGCTGTCTATTTGATGGGTATTTTAACGGAGTCAGAAGGAGACACGGCGGCAAANGTAGCNCGAAATGTNNCNGGTGTAACAAAAGTGATCAAAGTTTTTGAGTACATAACCTAACCAACNNTTAGTCATTTCACGATCTTAAGCGAAGGCTTCTGGGCTCTTATTGGGACTAAATCTTCCTTTTTAGTATCACCGGGGCCCTTAGGGGGGTCAGGTGGGTCATCAGATTCAAACATCATGCCTTGGCCATTTTCTTTTGCATATATTCCGAGAATAGATCTTATTGGCACAAGCACCTTTTTAGGAATTCCACCAAATCTCCCNTCAAATTCCATCCCCTCATTAGCAATTAAAATGGATTGAACAGCGGTAGGAGAAATATTTAAAACTATCTGACCATCCTTAACATGCTCCTGCGGAACTTCAACTCCTTTTCCAAAAGCATCAACCAAAACATATGGTGTACACTGATTTTCAAGGATCCAATCGTACAGCGCACGAATAATATATGGTCTACTTGAAGTCATTGTCATAGCAANGGCCTATAACTATTCAGCGTAAACTACATCATATCCTTTTCTTTTTCTGAAAGGCTATCCATAATCGATTCTCTTTCAAATAGACGATCTCGATAANTTAGCAATGGTTTCATGCTTTTGTTATTGGGAAGTTGGATACCCATCATAGGTAAACGCCATAAAATTGGGCAGACACAACAATCTACAATTGTGAAATCATCGCTCATAAAGAAAGGTTTTTCCCCGAATATTGGGGCAATAGAGATAATGCTCTCACGCAACTCTTTTCGCATTTTATCTTGCTGGGATGGGGTGCCTTTCTCATCCACGAGCGAATCTACCAAGTAACACCAATCTCGACGAATTCGATAAATCCAGAGTCTGCTGTGAGCGCGAGCAACAGGGTATACCGGAAAGAGTGGAGGATGCGGGAAACGTTCATCCAGATATTCCATCATTATATCTGCTTCATAGAGTACTAAGTCGCGATCAATAAGTGTCGGTAATGTATTGTAGGGATTGAGACTTGCCAGATCTTCTGGTTTGTTATNGGGATCAACATCGATGGTCTCNACCGTTACACCTTTNTCCGCTAGAACTATTCGTACTCGATGACTGTAATGACTATCCCCATCTGAGTAGAATGTCATAGAAGAACGTTTCGCTACAACACCCATAATTTGGCCTTTTTTAATTCTTAAATTTTTATGTTTATGTTNNTTAGTGATAATCTTTAGAGAATTCTTTCCCCATAAAAAACACAAGTATGTAAAGGAATCCTAAAAATGTTAATACCCAAAGACCTATGCTTTGTCTGCGGTCTCTAACAGGCTCTCCGACGTAATAAAGAAAATTGGTTAAATCAGCGATTGCGGAGTCAAATTCATTTTGAGATAACACTCCATTGCCNGTNGCGTGTAACTCGCAATGTTCTCCATTATCATCACAATCTCTCGTGACGTCCCCCTGAAGTTCATATAACACGTTAGGCATTCCAACGTTTTCATATATAGTGTTGTTTGTACCTAGAGGTCTAGATTCATCATTATAAAACGACCTCAAGTAGGTGTAGAGCCAGTCCGGAGAATGAACTCGTCCTGCTAGAGTCAAATCGGGCGGAGCAGCACCAAACCAATTTTCAGCATCTACGGTAGACATCGAGTTTTTAATTAAATCGCCTATCAAAGAGCCGTCAAAAATTAAATTCGCCAGCGTTAAATCATGAGGAATTTCTAGATCATCCGCCGTTCTCTCATAACGCGCATAACCCAACTCATGACAGCTAACGCAATAATTGATGTAGTACTTGAATCCTCGTTGTAATGACTCCTTATCATCAAAGTTCGTTTCAACATGATCAAGATCAAGATTCCCTGCGGATGCTGCTTCTGCATCGTTAGATACGAGCATCAGCGGAACAACTACCAGAAAAGTAATCAAGAGCAAACTACCTATCAGCTGGGGGACTGTTATGAATCTTCCCGTCAGTCGCCCAGGAGGCTCAGCGGTTTTCTCTACACTCGTATACCATGGCATAGCGAAAAAATAGGCAAAATATACTACCGTCATCACTTGCGCGAGGAGGGTTTTTCCAGGACTTACTGCCTGGGTTCCGAGATATCCAAGCGTAATGAAAGAAACTACAAACATTAAAAGCGCAAACCGACTTAACGGGCCCTTATAACGCATAGATTTGACGGGGCTTTTATCTAACCAGGGCAACACGAACAATATTCCGATGGCACCGAACATAACTAGCATTCCCCAAAACTTTGCATCGATACCGAATAGCGGGATAGTCACTGCTCGCAGCATGGAATAAAACGGTGTGTAATACCAAACCGGCGGGACGTGTTCTGGTGTTTTTAAAGAATCAGCTTCTTGAAAGTTCGCTAACTCCAAAAAATATCCACCCATTTCCGGAGCGAAAAATACAACCGAGCAAAAAGCAAGCAAGAAAAGAACAACACCACCTAAATCATGATACAAGGTATAGTAAGGATGAAAAGGAACGCTATCCAAAGGAATTCCATCTGTTCCTTTATTTGCCTTAATTTCAACCCCATCTGGATTATTTGACCCGACCTCATGAAGCGCCAGTATATGAACCACCACTAAGCCAATCAAAACCATTGGCAGGGCAACAACGTGGAGCGCAAAAAACCGATTTAGGGTCGCTCCGGATATCAGATAATCTCCTCGTATCCAAACTAGCAGGTCTTCTCCAATAACCGGAATAGCTCCGAATAGCGAGACTATTACATTTGCCCCCCAATAAGACATTTGACCCCATGGAAGTACATAACCCATAAAACCTTCCGCCATCAGAACGAGATATATGGCCATACCTATGACCCAAATTAGTTCTCGCGGCCTTTTATACGAGCCATATAGTAATCCTCGAAACATATGCAGATATACAACGATGAAGAAAGCCGATGCTCCAGTCGAATGTAAATAACGCAGTAGCCATCCATATTCAACATCCCGCATGATATACTCGACTGAAGAGAAAGCACTCTCAGCACTCGGCGTATAATTCATTGTAAGGAAAATCCCACTCACCAGTTGAATCACAAGTACTACTAGCGAAAGGACGCCAAAGAAATACCAGAAGTTGAAGTTGTTTGGCGCGTAATAATTGCTCATGTGCTTTTTCCAAGCGGCCACGATAGGCAATCTGGCGTCAGTCCAATCTCTCACTCCGATGAGAATTTTCATCAAGCGATTATAATTACGATCAGCATTTCCCACTTGAGTAGAATCACTCATGCCACGGTCTCCTCATCGATCCCTACAACTAAAACATCATCCCCTTCAAAAGAATGGGGGGGAACTTGCATATTGCGCGACGCCGGCGAGCCGCTGTAGACTCGTCCTGCTAAATCGAACCTCGATCCATGGCAAGGNCAGAAAAAACCTCCCTTCCANTCATTATCAAANGGTTCTGGCTGNAGTTCGATATGNGGCGTTGGGGAACAAAAAAGATGGGGGCAGAGACCAACTAAAACCATNACGTCTGGTCTACGAGATCTGAATTCGTTCTGGGCGTATCCTGGCTGCTCAGGTTCCTCAGAATTTGGATCGGATAGCCGGCCAGGATTTTCGTTTAGTGCGTTCAACGCATCGTCACTGCGCTTGATTACAAATATCGGCCGACCACGCCAAGCTGGGATTGGGCCTAACATTTCTCCGGATTGGAGCCTACTTATATCGATTCGGACCGGAGCTCCTGCCGCCCTCGCTTTGGCGCTCGGGTTCCAGGAACCTACAAAGGGCATGGCCGCACCAGCTACTCCAGCAACNCCAGCAACGGATGTTGATCCCACAAGAAATTTTCTACGGCCAGCGTTAGCACTGTCGTTAGTCACCGTAATTTTCTCCCTGAGAACAAAATACAAAGTTTTGGAACATTGAATACGTTTAACAGTAGTCTTTTAGATCTACCTGCAACTTCCATTAGCCTAGCCGGCAGTTGATTATATATNGTATCCAAATTTCGAAATATTATCAAGGGGACGAAGAAACGAAANAGACCGTATCTTATTGATCTTAATAGTAAATAAATTTTTTTAGAGCTATAAAAAAACGCTAATTCCTTGCCGAAATATAGCGCTTCTTTGACTTATCAAATAATCTAACGTTTTGAAAACTGTGGCTTCTTTCTAGCCTTTCTGAGACCTACTTTCTTCCGCTCAACTTCTCTCGCATCTCGGGAAACAAATCCTGCCTGCCTTAATTTGGGTTTTAATTCAGAGTCGTAATCCATCAAAGCTCTTGTAATCCCGTGCCTAATTGCTCCGGCTTGACCAAAACTTCCGCCCCCATTGACTGTAACCTTGATATCAAATTTCTCCGTCATTTCAACCAACTCCAGTGGCTGCCTGACGATCATTCTAGCTACTTCTCGGCCAAAGTAAGTCTCCAGTGGTCGCCTATTTACAGTAATGTCTCCCTTACCACTACTCATGAAAACCCGAGCGGTAGAGGTTTTTCGACGGCCAGTGCCATAATAGTGGGTCGCTGTCATGAATTAATTTACCTATAGTTTAACGGGTTGAGGTTGCTGTGCACCGTGCGGATGATCTCCGCCCGCATATACTTTCAATTTCTTAAACATAGTTCGTCCCAATGGCGTTTTCGGTAACATACCTTTTACCGCCAACTGGATAATCCTTTCAGGCGCTTTCTTTTGTAAACTCTCGAAAGAAACAGACTTTAACCCCCCCGGATAGCCGGAGTGTGAGTGATACAATTTGTCTTTTGACTTGTTTCCAGTAACAGCAACCTTTTCGGCGTTAATTACGACTACGTAGTCACCTGTATCCACGTGAGGCGTAAATTCAGCTTTGTGCTTACCCCTTAATCGTGAGGCAATTTCCGCAGCCATGCGTCCGAGTGTTTGCCCCGTCGCGTCGAACAGGAGCCAATTTTGGGGGACTTGCTTAGATGTAGCGCTGTAGGTCTTCATTATTGCAAACGCACGAAATAACTGGAGGGCGCATACTATCTAAGCTAAAGACAATATTCAAGAAAATTCGGGTGAAAGCGCATCGGATTGGGGTTAAAAACTGACCTGCCTTAAATAAATGAAGTCCGTNTTTAGCTCTAACATTTAATCAAAGAACGATATGGGGGCTCGCAAGATATTCAATTGACTGCATCTCAATTAGACGAGATTTAGTCCTCTCAAACTCGAACTTTAATTTCTGCCCCTGATATATATGCGCTATTTCGACATCGGCTGACATTATGAGCTTAACTTTTCTGTCATAAAACTCATCAATTAAGCTTATGAAACGTCTGGCTTTATCATCACTTTCATCGCTGAGTTGAGGTACTCCACTTAATACTATAGCCTGGCAGGTTCTTGCTAATTCTACATAATCGGCAGAGCCTCGAGGCGAACTACATAAAACAGCAAAATCAAACCAAATTACATCTTCAACATTGTAACGAGTAGATATTTTACGACCTAGAATTTCGATCGATTTGCAGCTTTGTATGTCGGTTGGAATGGGCACAAGTTCTGAAAAGCTCTTAAATAACTGCTTTTCTATCTTTTCGTTATGGGGAAAATGGTACAAAGTTGCCTTCGTTAAACTACGCAACCGATAATCCGTATCGCCACTCAATTCGATTACGTCAGTGAATCTTTTTATTAATTCAATCGCAGGTAAGAAACTATCTCTTTGTAATCCATCCTTGTAAAGCAAGTCCGGATGAATATTTGAGGTCGCTATAAATACTATACCTCTCCTAAATAAGCTCGTTAATAAACCTGAGAGTAACATCGCGTCACCGATATCTAAAACAAAGAATTCATCAACACATAAAACTCGTGTTTTTGTAGCGATTCTTGCAGCGATTAGATCTAGCGGATTCTTCTGACCTTGGAGGGCCTGTAATTGTGTATGAACAGAAAACATGAAGCGATGGAAATGAATTCGCTGTTTATTAGGAAATGGAATACACTCAAAAAATAAGTCCATGAGGTATGTTTTTCCTCTTCCCACCCCACCCCACAGATAGATTCCCCTTATTGGGTTTCTTACACCCACCCGTTTTAGTATCAAACTAACGACGTTCCTATCTTTGCCATCGACAAGAATAAGTTTACCAAACAGCGATTCAAAAGCTTCAACGGCGAGCAATTGCCTGCTGTCAAATGATACTAATTGCTTTGAAATATCATGCTTATAGCGCTGTAAGGGCGTCATAGGGTCGCCATCCATCAATGACTAAATACTAAATTACTTCGACCTAATAAGCTTGATGATAACCGCAAACTAAACTAATTACAGCGAACCTATTGATTTAAGGTATACTTCTTAGTTAATCGAGAAAATCATAGCTTGCGTAGAATGGCGACCACGAGGATTTGAGTTCGGATGTCTATATGGTTTATAGCAATTGGGTGTCTCGCCGTCGGTATAGTAATTGGAACTGCCTTTACAAGACAGCTGGGCAGTCAAGCCGCTCGAGTAAAGGAATTGGAGGAAAAGATAGAGCGAATGATCGAATCTCACGAAGAATATCGTGAAAATGTCAGCCAGCATTTTGATGTGACTTCTGTATTAATTAACCAAATGACAGGTAAATATAAGGAAGTATACGAGCATCTTGCGAGCGGCGCGCAGGATCTTTGCTCCACTGAGGTTGCCGAAAAACTTCTTCCTATTCAATCTGACGCCGTTTTTGAGAAAGAGACAACAAGTAACGAACCCGTCCAAATAGATGCTCCGAAAGATTACGCAACTAAATCTGACCCTGGTCAAGCAGGAGCGCTGTCGGAAAATTTTGGTTTGCAGAGAACAAAAATTAATACAAAACTAAAATGAGCTAGCATGAGCCTCTAAGATTATCCTTTAAACTCATTATTGACTTCCAATTTTTATACTATGACAGACTATAGCCTGACTCATTTAAAGCAACTTGAAGCTGAAAGCATTCACATTATTCGTGAAGTCGCTGCCGAATTCAACAACCCGGTTATGCTCTACTCTATTGGCAAAGATTCATCGGTAATGCTACACCTTGCATTAAAAGCGTTCTTCCCTGGCAAATTACCGTTCCCTTTACTCCACGTTGATACAACCTGGAAATTTAAGGAAATGATTGAATTTCGAGAACTACAAAAAAAGAAGATGAATTTAGATCTGATAGTGCATATCAATCAAGAAGGTGTTGCTCAAGGTGTGGGCCCATTTACCCATGGCAGTGAGAAGCATACTGACATTATGAAAACTCAAGCTCTCAAACAAGCTCTCACAGAACACAAATTTGATGCAGCATTTGGAGGTGCGCGGCGAGATGAAGAAAAGTCGAGAGCGAAGGAAAGAGTTTTTTCGTTTCGCGATAAGAACCATGTATGGGATCCTAAAAACCAACGTCCAGAGTTGTGGAATATATGTAACGGNAAGGTAAAAAAAGGCGAAAGCATCAGAGTTTTTCCATTGTCGAACTGGACAGAGCTAGACATTTGGCAATACATTTATATCAATAAAATACAAATTGTCCCCCTCTATTACTCTAAAGAAAGGCCTGTCGTAAATTTTGATGGGGTTGATATTTTAGTGGATGACGAAAGAATGCCAATTCGGAAGGATCAGAAAGTAGAGCTGAAAAGTGTACGATTTAGGACTTTGGGTTGCTACCCATTGACTGGAGCTGTGGAGTCTAAGGCAGCAACCCTTCCCGAGATCATTCAAGAAATGTTACTAACAAGAAGTAGCGAAAGGCAAGGCCGATTAATTGATACTGATCAGGCTGGGTCTATGGAAGAAAAGAAGCGGAAGGGATATTTCTAGTCATTATGTCTCATCAATCAGATTTAATCGNAAACGATATAAACGCATATCTAGCGCAGCATGAGCGTAAGCAATTACTTCGTCTACTAACTTGCGGCAGCGTGGATGATGGAAAAAGCACGTTGATCGGACGTTTATTGCATGATTCAAAATTGATTTATGAAGATCATCTAGCCTCTATTGCCGCTGACAGTGTTAAGTCTGGAACAACTGGAGGCGATTTGGACCTAGCTCTTTTAGTTGACGGACTCCAAGCAGAAAGAGAACAAGGCATCACAATTGATGTTGCATACCGTTATTTCTCGACAGCAAAGAGGAAATTTATNATTGCCGATACACCAGGTCACGAACAGTACACTAGAAATATGGCCACCGGCGCATCGACATGTTCTTTAGCAATTATTCTTATAGATGCGAGAAATGGAGTTCAGGTACAAACAAGGAGGCATAGCTTCATTACTTCCCTACTAGGAATTAAGCATATCATAGTCGCTATAAACAAAATGGATCTCGTAGATTATAAAGAGTCTACTTTTTCAAAAATCAAAGATGAATATTTGCAGTTTTCAAAGAACTTACCGCTCGCTTCCTTTCATTTTATTCCACTTTCAGCTCTTACAGGAGAGAATGTCGTACAAATCGGCGAGAAGATGCCTTGGTATCGGGGAGAATCGCTTATGGAAATTCTTGAAAGCGTCGAAGTTGAAGNNGGTAGAAATCACACTGATTTTCGTTTCCCCGTGCAGTATGTAAACCGCCCGAACCTAAATTTTCGCGGATATTGTGGAACTGTTTCCTCTGGAATTATCCGTAAAGGTGACAAAGTTCTGGTGCTACCTTCAATGAAATCGAGTCANATAAAATCAATCGTGACTTATGATGAGGAAATAGAATTGGCTCACGCGGAAATGGCCATCACCCTCACTCTTGAGGACGAAGTAGATGTCAGTCGAGGTGACATGATAGTCCACCCCGGCAATCTGCCGACAACTGAAAGTAGCCTTAGCGCAAAAGTCGTATGGATGACAGAAAAACCGATGCTGCCTGGAGAAGAGTATGACCTGAAATTGGGTACGAAAACTGTTTCTGCGAAAATAAACACTCTCTTTCACAGAATAGATATAAACACGCTGCAAGAAACTCCAGCACCGGCCCTCGAGCTAAATGAAATAGGGTTAGTAGAATTGACGCTGGATCAAAGCTTAAATTTTGATTCTTACAAAAAGAGTCGTGCCACAGGATGCTTTATCCTGATTGATAAGCTAACTAACGTAACTATTGCAGCAGGAATGATCGAGAAGTCTGAGCTCCTAGAGAAACAAAAAATACAAATTCATAACTCACATGTCTCTAAGGATGAGCGAGCAGCCAGATATGGTCAAAAACCCGCTACAATAATGTTTATTGGATTATCTGGATCAGGCAAATCAACGCTAGCTCATGGGTTAGAGCGAAGATTATTTGACCGAGGTCGTGTGGTTACTGTTCTCGATGGGAAAGCTATGCGACTTGGGATTTCTAGAGACTTATCTCATAACATCGAAGGTCGCGCAGAGAATCTGAGACGGAGCGCACATATCGCAAGGTTNCTTAACGATTCTGGCGTAATATGTTGTGCCTCGTTTGTCGCACCGAATAACGACTCTCGAGATCATGCAATTAATGTTATAGGTATAGGCAATTGTTTCGTTGTGTATTGCAATCCACCTATCGAAGTATGTATAANAAGAGACCCGTCAGGACTGTATGCATCTTCGGAAGGAGGCAAGACTGGTAATGTGCCAGGACTATCTTTCCCTTATCAAAAACCAGAAAAGGTTCACCTTGAGCTCGACACGGCTACATTGAAGATAGATGAATGCCTTGAGGAGNTTGTATCCTTACTGGAAAAAAACTTGATCATCTAGCTAAGTTTAGTTATCTCGCATTTTTGAAATCTTATCCTGCATATCCTAGACTGGATTTGGTACATCAATAAATGTGTGCGCAACTGAATGCTTCTTTGATAAATATGCTCCTAACGCCTGAATACCATAACGCTCTGTAGCGTGATGCCCAGCAGCAAAGAAGTGCATCCCTGACTCTCTTGCTATATGGACTGTTTGNTCAGAAACTTCTCCNGTTACGTAGGCATCCGCACCCGATTCTGCCGCTAGTCCTATAAAGTCCTGTGCTGCGCCAGTACACCATGCNACAACCTTAATTTCCTCGCAGCTCCCCTTAATCGATAGCGGTTTACGTTCTAACTTTGTTTCCAAGANTGCCTCAAACTTGCTGAAAGATTGTGGTACAGCTAGATCTCCCGAANATACTATTGGATGCCTTTTTTTTACATCAAGTGGGGCACGTAGATTAATTCCTAATAACTTTGCCAACTGAGCATTGTTGCCTAACTCTGGGTGGGCATCTAACGGCAAATGATATGCACACAAACTTATATCGTGACGAAGTAACAATTGGATTCGTGTTTTTTTCAACCCAGTAATAGTATCTTCCTCTCCTCTCCAAAAATATCCATGATGAACAAGAATTAAATCAGCTTCTTCTTTAATAGCTGCCTCTATTAATTCTCGGCAAGCTGTAACTCCNGTAACAATTTTCTTTATTTCATCTTTACCTTCGATTTGGATACCATTAGGACAATAGTCACTAAATTCGTCGGGTTTTAATAATTCTCTCAAGGTTTCATCTATAACTTTCAATCTAACTGGCATTGGAATGATTCCTCGCTACCTGTATATTAAGCTAAGTAAAAAGACCAAAGGATTAAGCATAAAACAATGAAATTCATCATTCGCTTAATTGTCCAACTCATAAAGTATAGCAGTTGGCCTGCATTTTGTGGGATGCTNGTCGGAATAATAATTCTGCAGTATCAGCAGCTGGCACGAATCAATCAAAGTATTAACAGTCTCGATCAAGAATCTTTCTCCACGAGTCCTATTTCGTTCGTTAATAGCATTAGTAAGGCATCACCGTCAGTGGTAGGAATAACCGCAATNCGGTTTGACGTTGAATCTNTTGAAAGAGCATCAGACGATCAACTGAATCTATACCTTGAAGANCAAGACAGTCTTGGTTCTGGTGTGATCGTCAGCAAAGANGGATTTATACTTACGAATTTACANGTTGTTGATAACTTATTCGATTTATTTGATACTGAAGTCACCTTGAATGATGGGCGAAAAACTCCAGCAACAGTTATCGCATGGGATAAGACNAATGATCTAGCTGTATTACATATCAATATGGATGACTTGACACCTATTGAACTTGGAGATCCCGAAAAAAGTCAAGTCGGCGATTTAGTTTTTGCAATTGGCTATCCAAGAAATATAGGGCAGTCTGTATCTCAAGGTATCATTAGCGCAATTACACATAATACAGACTCTACAGTTTCAATTCTTCAAACAGATGCTGCAATAAATCCAGGCAATTCGGGCGGNGCTCTTATCGACATCAATGGTCAATTGATTGGCATTAATTCCTCTATATTTTCCGAGTCTGGGAAATTTGAAGGTATTGGGTTTGCAACTCCAGCAAGTATCGCCGTGGAATCAATGAGGGAGCTAATTAGCAGCGCTATAGACGCTAATTCAGGCTACCTAGGAGTAATAACTGGTGAAGCGTTGAATTCAAAATCAAGTGAGCTGTTCTTTGGTGTTGATCACATTCGCGGCATGTTGGTCGAAAATGTCGACGATGGGGGAGCCGCGAAGAGAGCCGGGATCAGACCAGGCGATGTGATTACCAAAGTTGAAGCAACTCAAGTTGTTAANGCTGAGAATATTCTAAAGGAAATCAGAAATAAAAAACCAGGTGATACGNTTGCGATTCAAGTCTTTCGCGACGGTAAAACCATCGATATTATGACTACTCTTGGGTTTGGAGAAGCGCGAATTATAGATCAGCAAAGCCAGAACTAATCAGTCGCTTTATGCAATCTATATTCGGCCGAAAGCGCATGTGCTTGCAAGAGTTCATTTCGAGCAAGTTCGGCTGCAGTCTTGGCTAAACGGGAAGCTCCCGTAGGAGAGCAGCTAATTATTGAACTCCTTTTTTGAAAATCATAAACGCCTAAGGCCGAAAAAAATCTCGAAGTACCTGAAGTTGGCAAGACGTGACTAGGACCCGCACAGTAATCACCCAAGGCCTCAGCACTATATCTCCCAAGAAAAATAGCACCTGCATTTGTAATGGTAGGCAAGATCGATTGAGGATTACTTATCGAAATCTCTAAATGCTCTGGAGCAATTAAATTACTTACTTCCGCGGCCTGTTCTAAACTATCAACGTGGATAAAAATCCCCCGATTCTTCAGCGACGCCTGAATTATTTCTCGCCTATCCATTTTTGGCAACATGGAATTAATACTTTCCTCGACCTGATCAAGATAGGCATTGCTGTCAGCTATTAGAATTGATTGTGCGAATTCGTCATGCTCTGCTTGAGAAAATAGATCTGCCGCCACCCAATCAGGATCGGTTGTCCCGTCACAAATAACAGTCAACTCCGATGGTCCCGCTACCATGTCTATACCAACCTCACCAAAAACCATTCTCTTAGCTACGTTAACGTAAACATTGCCGGGTCCCGCAATTTTATCTACTCTCTGCAATGTCTCTGTACCATAAGCCAAAGCCCCAATTGCTTGAGCACCACCTATCGTGCAAACTTCAGTGACACCTGCAATCTTTGCAGCCGCAAATATAAGATCGTTCTTTTCACTGTAACGAGCAGGGACGACAGCTATTATATTTTTAACGCCGGCTACCCTAGCAGGTATTGCTAACATTAGCATTGAGGAAGGATAGTTCGCTTTTCCTCCTGGAACATATACTCCAACTCGTTCAAGCGGCGTAACCTTCTGCCCATAAACAGACCCATCTTTCTCCTCATATTGCCAAGAGGATGTAAGCTGTCTCTCATGATATTTTTGAATCCTATCTGCTGCGTGCTCCAGTGCGTGCCGTTGAGTAGCAGATATTCTACTTAGCGATTTATTAAGTTGATTCTGGGATACACGTAAATCCTCAAGAGACCCCACCGCAAAATTGTCGAATTTGTTTGTATAATCGACAATAGCACNATTCCCATTGNTCCTNACGTCCTGAAGAATATTACTAACTTGTTGGAGAATCTCATCACTAGCCAACATCTCACGTTTAAGATGCGTGGTTAGCTGGCCCCTAAATCCTGGATCTAGGGCTGAAATACGAGCTATAGGCAAGTCGATTTTTACCATATTTCAAGTTCCAAAATCCTATTTATCAGATTTAACGACCACGTTTAACTGTCCAAGGACTTTGTTAATAATTTCATGCTTAATTTTCATAGAAGCTTTATTGACTATCATTCTTGAAGACACTTCTGCAATCAGGTCCTGAGGTTTCAATCCATTTGCTTTTAACGTTTTCCCTGTATCAACGATGTCAACAATTGCATCGGCTAACCCAAGTGCAGGAGCCAATTCTAAAGCCCCGTTTAACTTGATCAGTTCGATTTGCTTACCGCGCTCTGCGAAATACCTTTTTGCAATGTTCGTGAATTTTGTTGCTACCGAAATACGGCCAGAAACCATCTCTCGATCACTCCGCACAGCAGTCATAAGTCGACACCTAGCGATACCCAAATCTAATGGCTCATAAAAGCCCTCTGAACCGTGCTCTAAAATTAAATCCTTACCAACCACACCCATATCCGCACTACCGAATTCGACATAAGTGGGAACATCCGAACCTCGCAATAACATTAGCTGGACACCATCAATATTAGTGTCAAAAAATAGCTTTCGACTTTTTCTTAAATTCTCTTTTGGAACAATACCTGCTCGCTCAAACAAAGGCAGAGTTTCTTCAAGTATTCGGCCTTTGGTAAGAGCAATAATCAATTTTGAATTAGTCATAAGCTTTATCTAACACCAATTTAAGACGGTACTCTTCTAATTCTTGCACCCAAAAGTTGCAATTTCTCTTCGATACATTCGTAACCGCGATCGATATGATAAATTCTATCAACGCTAGTTTCACTGTCAGAGACTAAACCGGCTATGATTAAAGAAGCGGAGGCTCGCAAATCTGTTGCCATCACCGGCGCGCCCTTTAAAGTATCAACGCCATCGACAATCACCGTATTGCCTTCAACACGAATTGAAGCACCCATCCTATTCATTTCATGCACATGCATAAATCTGTTTTCAAAGACCGTCTCGGTGATCGAACCTGTTCCATCAGCCACTGAATTTAGTGCGGTAAACTGAGCTTGCATGTCGGTGGGAAATGCTGGGTAAGGAGCAGTTCTAAGCGACACAGCTCTCGGCCGCTTGCCTTGCATATCTAATTCTATCCAATTAGCGCCAACATTAATTTGTGCCCCGGCCTGCTCCAATTTACTCAAAACAGACTCAAGAATATCGGGCCTTGTATCTTTTACTTTTATGTAACCTCTAGTGGCCGCCGCCGCGATTAGATATGTACCCGTCTCAATACGATCTGGCATTACTGAGTAACTACATCCTGCCAACGCTTCAACACCGTTGATAACTATTGTATCTGTCCCTTGACCTTTTATATCTGCCCCCATTTTTACTAGACAGTTTGCCAAGTCGACTACTTCAGGCTCTCGCGCAGCGTTCTCAATTACAGTCTGGCCACGGGCGAGCGAAGCAGCCATCATCACATTTTCGGTCCCTGTAACCGTCACCAAATCCATAAAAATATTGGCACCTTTAAGCTTGCCATCCACTGAGGCCTTAATATAGCCATCTTCAACAACAATATCGGCACCCATGGCTTCCAAAGCACTTATATGCAAATTGACTGGACGACTTCCTATGGCGCAGCCGCCTGGCAGGGCTACCTCAGCTTTACCGTAGCGGGTCAGCAACGGGCCCAAAACCAGTATTGATGCACGCATGGTTTTAACAAGCTCATAAGGCGCGCTAAAATGATCAATAGAGCTACTGTTTATCTCAACGTTGAGTTTCTCGTCTACAATAGGCTGCACCCCCATACAACCAAGAAGCTCTAACATAGTTGTTATGTCATAGAGATGGGGAAGATTGCAGATTTGAACAGTTTCATGGGTTAACAACGTTGCCGCCATTATTGGTAAAGCAGAGTTCTTAGCTCCAGCTATACGAATTTCCCCTTCAAGACTAATACCACCATTTATAATTAATCTGTCCATAATCTCCAGTATTGGGCGCTAAAGAAATATCAAGAGCTACTTTCAGCAAACGTATGTAATTGCATGGTCACAGCATGAATCGCCCCGCTCTCAATTTGTGAATTCAACAATTTGTATATCATCTGCTGTCGCCTAACAGGGCTCAAACCTTCGAATACTTCTCCCACAACTGAGATGTGAAATTTACCATTCCCACCTTCAATACCAATTTCGCAATCAGGTAGCTCTGGTGCTATTATTTTTTCTATATCGTCAGGACTCAAACTGAACCTCATTATTGCCAATTATCTAATACAAGATCTATGTTCTCGTCATGTTGGCCCATCAGAGCTGAGAACTGAGTGAAGTACTGCCGTCCAAGATTAATTCCTGCGAGGCTCAAATTTTTTAGCTTCCACTCATTATTTTGATCGAGAAACATCTGATACTGTAACCTAAGGGTGCTGTCGCTACCGCGAAGTTCCATGCCAACTATAGTATCTGCGCGTGGATCAGAATTGGAATCAGATGGAGGTAAAAACGCCAACTCTTCACCATCATAGTTAATTAACGAGGCTCCATAAAAGCGGGTTAGCGTGCTTTTCAAGATCCCAGCAAATCTTTGCTTTTGAGGCTCTGTAGCCTGCGTTGCATAACGATTCATCACAACATCAGCAACCGCACCAAAATCAACAAATGAATCTAATACTTCTTCGATAGCGCTGAAATAGCTATCCCTGTCATTTAAAAAAAGGCTTTTCGATTGGGATACTGTTTGTAGAAGAGCCTCTACTCCTTGTTCTGCAGTCTCGATAGCAGAATATTGTTGGCTATAACTTACGCCTTGAAGGGTGGTGCCGACACACATGGATAGAATTAAATTTTTCAATAATTTCATAAATTTATAACCTGATTAAGTCTTCAATTGATAACATCAACTTTCTTCGCGGAGATTGCTATTTAACTTAAATGAGAAATATTTGGATATCGCACAATGTATCTTCGCTACCAACCTGATTATCCTTTAGTTTACATGAATTGGGTAAGTCAATAAATTATTACTTGCAAACATAATCAAAGACCCTTCTAATTGGCGGCTTCATCAAAATCACTAATTTTCTTAGCTTATGCTGATTGCCTTACTAATTATAATAGTTGGATTTCTTGGATTAATTTGGGGGGCAGACAAATTTGTTGAAGGCGCTTCCGGTTTAGCCAAGAACTTGGGGGTTTCTCCCTTATTAGTCGGCCTCACAATAGTAGCCTTTGGTACCTCTGCCCCAGAAATTTTTTCATCTGCCGTAGCCGCCATTGAGAACAAGCCAGAACTTGCGATTGGCAATGCATTTGGTTCTAATCTTTTTAACGTGGGCGTGGTTCTAGGTATTTCCGCTCTAATAAAGCCACTGCGAGCACCCGTGACAATGCTCAATAAAGAAATACCCGCGCTATTATTAGTAACATTTGCAACTGGATTGCTCCTCTTAGACTTGCACTTAGGCGTTCTAGACGCAACCCTGCTCCTCGCGATCACTGCTTTCCTTACGTACCAATTGGTGAAATATCAGTTGAATCCAAAAAAAGATCCTCATGAAACG
>PAWK01000045.1 GCA_002714195.1 Gammaproteobacteria bacterium
GAAGATGGTGAGACCATCATAGGATTAGTATTTTGAATCAGCATAGCCGTTACTGGCGGACCGCCCTGCAGATCAATCGGATTGCCGCACAAAACCTCCCCGATTCGAGATTGATCAAAAACTCTGACTCCTCTATCTAAGAGATCAGCGCCAATAATTAAAGATTTATCCAGCGGGAATAGTTCCGCGTTACTATACAGCGCACCACCACCACGATATTTCCATGCCCCGATGACCGCCGGTATGCATGAAACTGCATGCATGTTGAATGCCCCATTTCGGGTTCGGGTGAAGCCATATCCTAAACGAAAAAATGTCTTCGGATTATTTCCAACTAGTCTCGCGAACTCGACAATCTGCTTCGATGGAACTCCGGTGATTTCCTCTGCCCATTGTGCTGTCTTGTTGTTCAAATGTGTTTCTAACTCTTTCCCAAAATCAGTGTATTCCTCTAGATACGCTCTGTCAGCGAGATTTTCCGCTAAAAGTATATGCATCATAGCGGTTGCTAGAGCTCCATCAGTGCCAGGCTGAAGCATGAGGTGAAGGTCAGCTTTTTTTGCAGTCGCATTCCTGTAAGGGTCTACAACGACAAGTTTTGCCCCCCTTTTTTTTGCTTGTGATACGTGGTGCATCAGATTGACCTGGGTATGGACCGCATTTGTTCCCCAGAGGACAACTACGTCACTGTGGTCGCCGATTTCTCGTGCATCAACTCCCCTTTTCACTCCGGTTCCTGCCTTCCAACCAGCATCAGATGCTGCGGAGCAAATAGTACTATGCTGCCTCGAGTAACGCATCGCATGGCGCAAACGTTCGATCCCGTCTCTTTGCACTAACCCCATTGTCCCAGCATAGTAATGTGGCCAAATCGTCTCCGAACCATAATCCGAAGCTAGCTGTGAAAATTTAATAGCGACTTCATCTAACGCCTCTGACCAAGATATAGGCTCAAAGGAATCAACACCTACTCCTTTTGGTCCAACCCTTCGCATAGGCTGTTTCAAACGTTTTGGATGGTGTACGCGTTCCGCGTAATTTCCAACTTTTGCGCATAATGTCCCTGATGTGTACTGATTGTCCTTTGCACCATAGACACGGCCGATGGTCTTACTGTCGATGCGTTCGACTTCAAGAGCGCAAGCGCTTGGGCAATCATGAGGACAAGTACTATGTACTCTTTCTATTAGTTCGCTAGACACAATGGCCTTCTGGTTAGTCACTAAATAAATGTTGGAATGACATTTTTTGTTCAATGAAAAGCACTTGCAGGCAGAGAAACAACCGGCACGTGCGACACTTAGTCTCATTAAACTTATCGATTATCAGTTTATACTATCACATAGTTCATGGAGCATAACTGTGTCTAAATTACGAAATTATATAATCTTTACCATCACACTTGTTATTAACACTGGATCATTAGCGCAAAGTGATAATAGTTCTTCGTGGATCATGCAAAGAACAGAGCACGGGTACCCCGACTTTCAAGGATACTGGTTTTTTGGATCACGAACACCTTTGCAACGTTCTCCAGACTTAGGTAACAAACAAGCCTATTCAGAGACGGAAGCTGAAGAACTCGAATTAGCCATGCAAAANAGGCTTGANCNACAAGATGCTCCGCTNGAGCCNAACCGCGGGGCACCCGAAAAAGGNGCNCGCATNGGGCAGGAAGCAGACGATGCTTTNCTCGGACACTATNTGCCCGCNGAATTAATTCCAATAAATGGCGAATANAAAACNTCCGTNATCTACCACCCNATNGATGGACGAATACCNAGACGNGAAGGTTTTCTNGATTTCCATGCNAAAAGNCGNGCCTCNGGATTNAAGGATACTGATGGACCNGAGGGNCAAAACCTATCTGGACGNTGTTTGATGTTTGGCGCAGCAGTCCCATCGCTGACACCAGGGATGATGAATCCNAATCTACAAATNGTNCAGACAAAAGATCANNTTATGGTNCTCACTGANATGATNCATGATGCNCGNATNATNCGAATTAACGACAATCATNTTCCCTTTAACATTCCTCAGTGGATGGGTGACTCNGTNGCCTNCTGGGAGGAANACACCTTGGTGGTCCACTCGAANAATTTTCGCCCTGAACAATCTTCATCAAGANCCATAACAATTTCTGANGAATTTGAACTCACCGAGCGTTATACANTGGTNTCANACNNCGAAATCCTTTATGANTTTACAGTCNTCGATAATAAGGCTTANGANCANCCATTTTCAGGACAACGCATNCTCACCCGCAACCGCCCNGAGGAACGCGTGTATGAATATGCTTGNCANGAGGGAAACTATTCACTNCCNGGAATTTTGGCTGGCGCACGTCGCTTAGAGTNNGANAACAATAATTAGGAANACCNTAANCATAAACAACTCTTACTTTNCTNCNGATTANTGTAANATTGTNTTNCCGATAACACTANTTANNAGATAAGAGTATGTTTTACGAACCCAAAAAGAANAACCACGGNTTACCCAAAAATCCCTTNAATAGTTTAGTNATTCCNCGNCCNATAGGNTGGATAAGNTCNATTGATNCTGAAGGTAATTACAANTTNGCGCCATATAGCTTTTTTAANGGNGTTTGTTATTCACCNCCAACNGTNATGTTCTCNGCCGGCGCAGGCGCAAACTCNGACAATACNAANGATNCNGCAAGGAANGCNGAAAANACTGGNGACTTTGTTTGCAACATGGCTACGTGGGACACTCGAGAGCAAATGAANCANTCNTCTGCCACNCTNCCTCNAGATGTNGATGAAATAGCTTTANCTCAGCTAACGCCAGTCAAATCAAGAATGGTAAAGTCGCCGAGAATAGCGGAAGCTCCTGTCCATCTCGAATGCAAATACCTGAAAACTGTCGAGCTACCCGGATGGAATAAGGAAGATGTCTACAAGGTAATCTTTGGAGAAGTAGTCGGCATACACATCGATGATGAATTTATAACAAAAGACGGGCTGGTAGATATCGCTAAAATAAAACCGATAGGTCGACTCGGTTATAATGACTATACACTAGCCAACTTCGATTCAATTTTTACCTTAGATAGACCAGCCTAGTTAATCGTCAGGGTCTAGCGATATCATTTGCGACGAATGGTATCGCTCTCCTAAAACTGCGGACGGAGTAAAAATCTCTTCAGCTTTTTCCAAGTCGCTCTGGTTTATCACGAGATCTGCTGCTGCTGCATTCTCCTCTACAAACTTCACATGCTTTGTCCCAGGGATAGGAACAAAATCAGAATCTTTGGATAAAACCCATGCCAGCGCCAATTGTGCCGGCGTACAATTATTATCTGCAGCTATTGCCGCAAGACTGTCAACCAACTTTAAGTTTGACTCAAAATTGGACCCAGAGAAACGNGGCATAGAATGGCGCATATCGCCTTCTTCCAGTTTACTCATATCTCGAACTAATCCTGATAGAAAAGCCCTACCTAAAGGGCTAAAAGGCACAAAGCCTATACCTAGCTCTNTACACCGCTGGATGACTCTTTGATCCGGGTCACGAGTCCATAATGAGTACTCCGATTGTACAGCGCAAATTTTATGCTCGTCATGGGCTCTACCAATGGTTTCCGATGAACATTCGGAGAGACCGATATTGCCAATTTTCCCAGCCTTAACAGCATCGCCAAGCGCTCCGACACTTTCCTCAATTGGAACCTTGAAATCCCTACGATGAAGATAGTAGAGATCAATGTAATCAGTATTTAATCGCTTAAGACTTTCATCTAACGTTTGCGAGATATTTTTTGGAGTACCATCAACGCCCCGTTTACCACCTTTGTTTATGATTCCGCATTTACTTGCCAAGACAAATTCATTTCTTCGATTTCTTAGGACCTCCCCAAGGAGTCTTTCATTATGTCCGGTACCGTAAACGCTAGCTGTATCCAAAAAAGTGTAGCCAATATCCAGNGCNCGATGGAGCGTTCTCTCAGATTCCTNTCTTTCAGCAGAACCATAACCCTGAGACATACTCATACAACCTAACCCCACTGCCGATACTTTTAAGTCGCCAAGTTTTCTTTGTTCCATCTAAGTTACCCCATCTTTGATTTCAGGTGTGCTCTAAATGTAGAAATTTATCGTTTAAACTGACAGCACATAAGTTAACATACGCTCACAAGAAACTTACCATGTGATATGAAAATTCTAAGTAGTATTCTACAGCAGTTATTTAAGCCATTTNCGGCCGTGTTAATTTCACTTGCCCTGCTNGGATGTGAGCCGATTAGTGTAGGTGCATGGAGNACAACCATTGAAATGGGAAGNACAGGCCATGACACTACTTGGATCATAACATCCGAGCCCACCCTAACTATTTTCGCGAATTTTGAAGTTAATATAGAGGAAATAGTGCTAGCTGGAAGCCGAATAAACTGGTCAACCGATGGTGAAAATTTGCCNTCACTGGGTATNGGTAGCCGCGTGAGTTTCAATGGAACAATTAATGGCAACGAGCTTGCTGGAACCTTATTTACTCAGCAGGGGAACTTCACCGTAACTGGTAGACGGCTGCGTNAAAATAACTGATATTAAAAAATCTANCACCATCATAGNTAAGGACTGAATGTGACACTAANTACCTCNACCTTTCCAAAACCACGAGTTTTAGCAAGCGTAGTAGGCCTCTGCGGTATAGCAATGGTTTACTTAGGATTTTTACTTCTCAATGCTGGCGGATCAGCGTATTTCCTAATCTCAGGTATAGCACTCCTAACCTGCAGCGCTTTACTGTTTCTGNGAAATGCAAACGCCTCACTGCTTTACGGAATCTTTTTNGCACTAACACTGCTCTGGNGTTTCTATGAAGTAGGGCTCGACGCTTGGGCTCTAATGCCACGCTTAGGGTTGTTTAGCGCAATAGGAATATGGTTTCTGTTACCTCGGGTGAGAAGGGGCTTACTTCAAGCATATCCAGAGCCNCTGTANAAAAAGAGGGAATTNAGATTTTCGTCGGCTTTTATCTCTATATTGTTGTTGACGATTTACNTCAGCAATACAAGCACTACCGTGCNATCNCCAAGTTCCCCAGGTACAGGTTTAGTGACTAATCAGACTGGCCAATGGCAAGATTANGGTGCTACAAAACGTGGAACAAGATTNCTTGATTCTGACCAGATTAATCTCGACAACATTAGTCAACTCGAAAGAGCATGGGAAGTAAGAACAGGTGTTCCAGGTGCTTTTAAGGGTACTCCAATTCAAGTCGATGATGGGCTCTATCTCTGTACTGGTCAAAACATCATCCTGTCGCTTGATCCTGACACTGGCGAAGAAAAGTGGCGCTTTGATCCNGAAATTGACACACCGAGAATCGGTTTTTGGGACACATGCCGAGGAGTTACNTACTATGAGGCACCNAACTTTAGATCACTAGGTGTTTGTGAAGAGCGGATCTTCACAGCGACGACGGATGCGCGCCTCATAGCCGTCAACAAGAATACAGGCGAACCATGCAGTGACTTTGGCACCGACGGAGAAATTAGNCTTTTGCCTGGAATGGGGGTCGTGAAACCTGGATTTTATTTTGTGACATCTCCGCCCACCATCGCTAATGATGTTTTAGTNCTCGGNGGCTGGGTATTCGATAATGTCGAGACCGAGGAACCGTCTGGAGTCGTGCGAGGCTTTGACCCAATAAGCGGGGATTTGGTGTGGGCCTGGGATATGGGTCGTGAGGACCGTAATGGCTTNCCTCCCGAAGGTGGGACCTATACGAGAGGAACCCCAAACGTATGGAGTTTAACCAGCGCCGATGAAGAGCTTGGTTTAATTTATCTACCAACGGGAAACGCTACACCAGACTACTACGGTGGACACCGAACACAAGCTATGGAGAAATATTCTAGCTCAATAGTAGCATTGGAATCCAGTACAGGAAGGGTCAGATGGCATTTTCAAACCACTCATCATGATATTTTTGATTATGATGTCCCATCTCAGCCATCGCTAGTTGATATTCCAATTGATGGCGAAATCAGAAAAGCAGTGATTGTGCCAACGAAGCGTGCCGAAATTTTTGTTTTTGACCGAGAGACTGGAGAGCCTTTGACTGAAATCGCCGAACTACCCGTCCCTCAGACTGATGTTCCTTACGAAACATCTTCGCCGACTCAACCATTTTCAGTCGGTATGCCCTCGTTTGCGCGAGATTATATCGAGGAAAAAGACATGTGGGGTATCACTCCTTTCGATCACGCTCTTTGCAGAATTCAGTATCGTAATTTACGTTATGAAGGACCGTTAACACCACCAAGCACTGGCGGAACCCTTCTCTACCCCGGGGTAGCTGGAGGCATGAATTGGGGAAGTGTTGCAATTGATGAGACAAACAATCTTATGGTTGTGAACTCAATGCATAACCCAAGTGTCGTGCGCTTGTTCCCGCGTGATGAAATGACTGGTANCGAACAATTTGGAATCGGTGGCACACAGCTAGGGACTCCGTATGCTGCGTACTCTTTTTTCTTCTTATCTCCTATTCTAACCCCATGCCTACGCCCTCCTTATGGAGAAATTGCCGTTGTTGATTTAGCGAATCAAGAAGTTTTATGGAGGCGCGGCTTGGGCACAGCAAAAGACCAAGGTCCACTCGGCATTCCGAGTAATCTGCCCCTGCCCATGGGTATGTTTTACAATGCTGGTTCTATGGTTACTAGTGGTGGCTTAATCTTTATTGGCGGAGTCGTAGATAGCACGATGCGTGCTATAGATCTCCTCACTGGAGAGGAAGTATGGACTGATACACTAACAGGCTCATCGACGGGGACGCCAATGTCATATGTTAGTCCTTCAACTGGAAAGCAATATGTCATTGTAACGGTGCCTAGTGGTGGGGGAGGTTTGCAACTAGAAACGGAAATTGACGAGTCAGGCGACATAGAATCTTCCGGAGGGTATGTCATAGCTTATGCTCTACCCAATTAATTTACCTTTCATTTTTCAGTCGGATACCAATATGTCATGGTTAGGTTTTCAAGAGGGCGCCATCGACTACCCACAAACCGGGGTCTAAAAACCATCTCCTTCAAAGCATCCTCTGCGGTTCTTCTAGCCCTCACGGTATCGGGGTCTGAAGATTCTGCATCTGGCCCGCGGGTTTTGCCCCTTGAAGAGATACGAAATCGCATTTCAACCTGGGTCAAATCGAGCTCAATATCCGACAGCAAATCTGGTAGAGTTGGCATAGGAGTGTATGGGACTGACTCATTCCATGCAGGATAGTTTCCCAAATATACCTGAGGGTCCTCGTCACTCACCCCTCGGATAAACTTATAACCTTCAGCCTCTTGAGCGTAATTAGCTTCATCTATCGAAGAGTAATACTCAGTAACTGGTAGCACGACTGGCCGAGCAAAGAAATCTTTAATTTTTTGCTCTTCGACGCCTGCTTCGGCAAAAATTTCCATTGCCTTTCTATACGTCCTTCTAGCAATTCCAAGACCCAACAACATCTGCCAGTCAGCCTCGTAAACTGCAGCCATTCCTTCAGCTTCCTTGTCACCATTTGATCGCACAATATCGCTAATATCCTTTACGATCTCATAGCCTTGCCGTAAATAAGTTATTGGTTGGGTCCGCTCAGGAACAAAAATGTAATCATTCGCATCGGCGCCTAACTCGTCAAGAGAGGCAAGTAATGTCATTAAGTAGTACTTTTCCAGCGCTTCCATATACAGAAAAGACACAATTTGATCATCTGAATCCACATACGCATCACTGACCATCTTGAGCATTTGCTGCAACAAATCACGCGATTTCATAAAATAAGATAATCGACTTTGTTTGTTATCTAAATTAAAAGCGGTCAAGTACCAACTTCTAAGGTTACGCATAGATTCAAGTTTTTGCCCCACAGTAGACTCAGAATTTTGCGAAAAGACATATTGAATGCTCTCGAAATTATTCGTAATAACCCCTAAGTCAAAAATTTTTAGATTATTCGTAATCAAAGCCTCTAAGATTGGTAACTGACTAAAGGTGTTGGGACCCTCAGTNACGTGAACTAGTTGCAACTGCCTTGCGAGTAGGGCATTAATTTCTTCGAAATCACCGGCTCTGGAGCGGAGACTGATCAGTGCGTCAAGTGGCTCAAGCAAAGACCTATCATAAGGTCCAAAACGTCCTTCTAAATCTGCGACTTCCTGAGTATATAAATCCACTTGACGAATGTATTCCGTGCTTGCTCGTACTCGCGATAATTCCTCTTCAGCGGAAAAAGCGAGCCCGGTGCTTAAGTACATCAAAAGATAAGCTACGAGGCGAACGAGACTCTGCGTACTAAAGAAGTCTCGCCGTGTTTTCAAATTATTTTGTATGTATAGCAAGCGATTGGACCTCAGAATTGATTTTGGCCCATTTACCATAAAAAAGACTAACTATATAAGCAGAAACAACACCAGGGCTAGTCGAGCCCTGGTGCTGTAANTTTCACTTTACTTAAGATTTGAGTAGTCTGTCGTACTCATCATGTATGCTTCAATTGAGAGAGGAACCTCATATTTAGCGCGTAAAGCGGTCCAAGCAGGGTCTGCTGCAAAATCTGCCCATACCTGTGATCGATGGGCCCTATCTCTATAAGCAAGCATCCACACTAAAGTATTAGGGTCATCAAGTCTTTGCCAAACCGCGACAACTTCAGCACCATGTTTTTCAAAAATAGCTACTTCCTCTTCACGAAATCTCTGGTGTAGGTCATCAATACCACCTTTCCCATCAACAGCCGGCTCTGCCGTATACATCCGAAGTTCAAAGCACCTAGCGTCAGACCCAACATTTTTTGAGAACTCCTCTGACAACTGCCCAGCGGGCCCACAAGGCTCAGGGGCTTCGCCCGCATTAGCGAAACCAATCAAGCCGAAAGCGGCAAGGAAAACTACTAAAATCTTCTTCATTTCAATCTCCATTAGTGAGTAATTCAATTATTTTTCTACATGGTAAAACAAAATTTGCAAAAGATGCAGCCTGTGCCACTGCTCTAGCAATGGATAAAATTTAGATAACCACCAAGTTTGATAAATTCTACACCAAATTTCAGCTATGACAGCNTAAACGCCTTTCGCTACCGCCCTATGTCTACTTTTCTAAACCAACAGTGTATAGCAAAAAGTCCAAGAAAAGCAGCAACAACCAGCCAGTTAAGGCCAAATTAAATCTGATAAATGGGGAGAACGATCTACCAAAGGAATGACTTTAGGCAAGTATAAGTCGGTGAAGGCTCTTGCTGTCTTATGCCGTTCTAAGTCCTCGTGCTCCGCCCACTGTTCGACCAGGATGAATTGCTGTGTATCAGACTTTGAATGATAAACTTCAAACCTAATACAACCGGGCTCCTCGCTTGAACGCCTCGCCTGCTCCTTAAGTAAGTCCCCAACCAAACTAACGTNCTCGATATCTTTTACCTTAAGAAGNACATTGTTATAGACCATAACTACTTTTCCTCAAACGCCCAATAGTACAAGGTTACAACTCTTTCTAATAGTCAGACCTTTGATAGAGCGCTTTGAGTCATAGAGAATTAGAGATAGAATCTCGGCCAACTATATTAGGATTAACAATAATGTTTCGACAGCTTAAGAATTGCCACAACGTAAACGATCTAAGACTCTTGGCCAAGCAACGCCTTCCCGGACCTATCTTCCATTATATAGACGGAGCCGCTGATGACGAGGTTACCTACCGACGCAATACGTCATCCTTTGAAGATTGTGACCTTGTCCCTAATGTTTTAGCTGGAGTAGAAGACATTGATATGTCAGTGTCCGTTATGGGACAAACACTTAAACTGCCAGTTTTCTGTTCCCCAACCGCTCTTCAAAGGCTATTCCATCATGATGGAGAGCGAGCTGTAGCCAAAGCTGCAGAAAAGTTTGGGACCATGTTTGGTGTATCAGCATTAGGTACGGTCACACTAAAAGAAATTGGTGACATGATATCTACACCAAAATTGTTCCAATTTTATTTTCACAAAGACCGTGGTCTGAATGACGCTATGGTTGAAAGGGCGCAAGACGCGCGCTTCAATGCCCTCGCTTTGACTGTAGACACGATTACCGGTGGAAATAGAGAGAGGGATTTGTATACCGGATTCACATCACCCCCNAGATTGACGCTAAGAAGTCTAATCAGCTTTGCGATTCATCCCGGATGGGCCCTCAACTATTTTTTTGGAGAAGCTTTTGAGCTCGCGGAATTAAAAGATTTCGTGCAGCAAGGGTCAAATGTCTCTGTTTCNATCGGTGACTACTTTGCNAAAATGCTAGACCAATCGATGAGTTGGTCCGANGCAGAGGCACTTAAAGCAAAGTGGGGAGGGCCTTTTTGTTTGAAAGGTATCATGAGTGTAGCTGATGCAAAAAAAGCTGTTGATATTGGCGCCGACGCAATCATGATCTCTAACCATGGCGGCAGACAATTGGATGGCTCCCGATCGCCTTTCGATCAGATCAGTGAAATAAGCGACGCAGTCGGTGACAAAATAGACGTGATATTGGACGGTGGAGTGAGACGCGGCACACACGTTCTTAAAGCAATAGCCGCAGGTGCTAAAGCATGCTCTGGTGGGCGTATGTACCTGTATTCCTTAGCAGCCGCTGGGCAACCAGGGGTTGAGAAAGCGTTAGGAAATCTGAAAGCTGAGATAGAAAGAGACATGAAACTACTTGGAGTAACCAGTATCTCGCAAATAAATAGCAATATGCTCCGTTATAGATCAAGATAATCTCTGAAGAAATCACTCTCAATAATTTTATAGGAACGACATATGAATAAGGTTATAAGATATTCAGTTATAGCTCTTTGTTCCTTAGTACTCGCTACTAGTTTAATTTTTGTTTATATGCGCCTGCATGATGGACCTGTGGAATTTGTGCCTTGGTTTACCATCAGCACTGGCGGTCCGTTCCGCTCCGGAGAGCTACTGCCATCCCCAGTCGATTGGACCTTCCTTAAAGATAGAGAAGAAATCGAAATGGAAACCTTAAACCTCGGCACGTCAAAGACTATTTGGACCATGGTTGTCGATGGCCGAATATTCGTTGCAAGTGGCAGGCGACAAACTTGGTATGGCAAATATTGGAAGCAGTGGCCTCAAAGGGTGGATGACGATGATAGGATCATCCTTCGTATCGACGACACACTGTATGAGCAGCGCCTAGTTCCGGTGACAGAAGGAGAGATAATTCTGCCAGTTCTGAAAGAGTCATGGCGCAAATATGGGAGAGGCTCCGAACCCACATCCGCCGCACGCGTCACCCAAGAATTGATTTGGCTTTTCGAGATAGTGGAGCGAACTTAAACCCCTGGCAAACGGAAAGCAAAAATATAGCCTCCTAGAGGATCCTCTTCCTCTGCCGGCAAAGGGAGATAACCGGAACCTCTCGTCGAGTTAAAAACGGGCACTACAACTATAAGTGTCTGCTTTCCCTCAGGAGATAGGTAAGTCATAGGTGTGCCCTGCGCCGTAAAAGGAATTGCGTGACTCCACAACTCTTCACCGTTCAAAAGATTAGTTGCTCTAACCGTATTATCGAATGTGCCAGCACTAAAAATCAAACCTCCAGCGGTAGTCACAGTCCCTCCCGTCTGAGGTGTACCTACAGTCAAAGGAAGCCCGGTTGGAACATTAAATTTTCCAAACAATGTAGGCCCAGTGTGTTTAGCTGTCCCTATTGGCTTTTGCCAAAGTAATTCTTTTGTCTCAAGGTCTACAACCCCAAGCGTCCCATATGGGGGTTGCATACAGGGCACGTGTAAGGGTGACATAAATCTCTGAGTGTTATGACTATAGGGAGTGCCAAGCTGACTACCGATAACTCCTTCGGGAAGCTGATCACGGGGTATTAAAGTCAACTGATTAGCCATGTAGAGAGGGTTCACAACCATAAGATTGTTAGCCTCATCGACGCTCACACTCCCCCAATTAAACCCCCCTGTGGCACCTGGATTTTGCAATACCGTTCCAACACCTGGCACAGTGAAATGTCCCTCATAACGCATTTTTTGGTATTCGATTCGACACCAAAGTTGATCTAAAGGGGTCAGTCCCCACATTTTAGATTCATCCAACTGCATGCGCCATTTAGGAAGATCCATTGTGAAAGGCTGGGTCGAAGCAACGTAGTCTTCAGGGACGCCTCCTGCTTGGGGCACAGGGAGTTCTTGGATATCAAAAATGGGTTCTCCTGTTTCGCGATTGAGAACGAAAACCTCTCCTCTCTTTGTAGGCTGAAGGACTGCCTTAACCTTTTCTCCTCGCTCATTTGGAAGATCAATCAGCGTCGGCTGCGAAGGAACATCATAATCCCAAATGTCGTGATGCACTGTCTGGTAAGACCAACGAACATTTCCTGTAGCGCCTTCAATCGCGACAATCGAGCTGGCATACTCATCGCTGACTTCCATTCGATAACCGCCAAAATAGTCAGGCGTCTCGTTGCCTGTGGGCGCATAAATCAAACCCAATTCTTCGTCAACGCTGAATAATGACCAAACGTTTGGTGTCCCGCGAGTGTATACCTCTCCTCGAAGCGGCTCGGTTGTTACACCAGGACGACCCATATCCCAAGCCCAAGCAAATTCTCCTGTAACGGCGTTGAAGGCTCGAACAACACCGGACGGCGGTCCAACCGACCGATTATCAATAACCCAACCCCCGACGACGACATTACCAGANACAATGCCTGGCGGTGACGTCTGAAAGTTCGCTATCCGNGGGTCATTTCCCATACCAATCGTTAAATTTATCTCTCCCTGATCTCCGAAAAAAGTGCATCTTTCGCCGCTTATAGCATCGATAGCTATTAATCTCGCNTCGGTAGTGTTCGTTAATATCCTCTCTTTACACTCCCCTTGATAGTCCTCTGGTGCGGCNTAATAAGAAACCCCTCGACAGCCAGTGGTAAAATACCTGGACTGAGCTAAATGTTCTGGATCAATAAGGGGGTCAAACTGCCAGACCAACTCTCCACTCTCAGCGTCAACAGCGATTACCCGATTACCCCCAGTACATACATAAAGTAACTCCCCAATCATAAGGGGCGTAGCTTTGAACGCACCACCTGCTCCTGTTCTGTAAGTCCAGGCAAGCTGAAGNTGAGCAACGTTGTCTGTATTAATTTGATCGAGAGGAGAGTAACGTGTCCCTCTCGCTGAATTTCCATAACTCGGCCAATCTGTTTGAGTGTTTACGGTGTTAATTNCACTNCGAGGCAGCATTTCTCTGACTTCATAGCCAGTGCCATCTATGAATGCAAATACGGCAACCGTAACGGTCAGTATNGGTATAGCTTTTGAGATAGCTGATGAAAAAAGCGGAGGTGGATTCCCCTCATAGACTACTCCTCTCACCCAAGGTGTCAGGAATATCAACCCGATAACAGCAAAAAACAAAACACGAGGCGCTAGAGCCCACAAATTTGTTCCCGACTCCATAAAAGACCAAGCAACAGTCAGCAGAAGAAATACTCCATAAATCNAAAGTGCTTTATGTCTGTTATTCCAAAGGCACCANGATGAATATGAAACGATCAAACCTGCAAACAGATAATAAACAGAACCTCCGAGGAATATTAGTTGCAACCCCCCTATAGCAAGAAGAGCCCCTATAAGAAAAAGTGTTGCTGAAAATATCTTTCTAAAATCCATGATGTTTTTAAGTTAATTTCTAGATAAGCACAAGAATNAAACTCACCTTCCAAAGTTAATCGGCTTCAAATTTTCGATGCGACTNCANCTATTAGNATTCGCTGTGTGTTACTTTTAGAGCTCACCTTCTGCTGCAAGTCTTTCTTCGACTCGCGCGCCTCGTAAAATATTCTCCATCCCGTAATTTCCCTCATGACAACCATACTCATATAATAANCCAGCGACTTTTGTCATAGAGACGATGCCAGTAAATTTATCGGTGTAAGTCACTGGATCATCCACNGTAAATTCGTAATCGACTGTAACCGGACCCAAACGAGTGAATCGTTCAGTCAGAACCTTGTCATAGGATGTTCCAGACTGCCCGAAGCTAGCTGACAAACCGTTAAAATTTTGGGTGACAACGACGAGCGTATCGCCGTCCCAATAACCTTTAGAATCACCAGTATAAGANCGTATGTCTTCGTCCAAGCTATCGAATACCTCCTTGGAGTCGAAGAGTGGAACAATACGAGCATCGTGGATCATTTCGGTCAACAGCACAACAGTATCTTTGTTCTGGAATATTTGTACATTATTATTGTATAGACTGGGAATAAAGGGAGGGCCGGCATTGAAGCCAATAATACATCGCTCTGATAAACCACGGTCCTCAGGTCCATCGGCGCCAATGCCTCCTGCAGCGATTCTGACAGGTCTTGTTTCACCGGTTGTAATCCCACCGTAAACCCCCTGCTGTTCGACCACTCCTTCCTGTAATTCCGGCAGCCTACCGTTCTCTGGGTAAACAATATGGGATGTCCTTACGTTTCCGCCTATACCCTGATTCTCTATCCAAAAATCATTATAGGAACCATCTACTCCCTCTATATTGAGTGCCGCATCTGAACCGGCATCGGCTGCCGCTCTGCGTCGCGCAAATTCCTCGACCTCTTCCTGAGTCAGAAACTGCCTCTCNCCATANTGGGAGGGACGTTGCATCGGAACATTGGAAGACCAATTCCAGACACCTTGTAAGTCAGGTTGACCCCACTCAGTTCGCGGTGTCTGATAGTCCTGAGCAAATAGCATTAAAGAAGACCCGCTTAGAATAAAAGCTAAGGTTAGTGAATTAATTCTTCCCATCTGTCACTCCTTACTTGAGATAAATGGCTTTTGAGTGGCTTTTCGAAATATCTAACAAATTATCTCAATTATTACATTATTAACCAGAAAAGAACCACTTAATCGAGTTGGGCAAGNACTTGCTTCAAACCNTCAAAAGAGNTTNTCATNCCANTNTCNATNGCTTCNCCAAANNCTTCAGGTGCAATCTCTGAGATCCAGTTGAAAACACAATCCTCACCCGACCTTTTAAGATGTATAGTCGCGAGATGATGCTCTAAAGGAGAGGGTGTTTTGATAGCAGAATACTGCAACTTATAACTTTTTGGGTCATTGAGTAGTATCTTCTCCTGCACCTCTCCAATACCTTCCATCGAAAATTTTCTGACATTCCCGTCTAGGCCGATAGCATTAACGCTCGGCACCCAATCACAGCGGGTAACATCACTTATAATCTGCCATACAACATCTATTGAGTAGGGTAACTCTTCACTCATTTTGATTACTTTCAAAATATTCTCCTGCTTTTAAACTTATAGATTCCTTGTAAAATTTACAAACGAAAACTATTTATGAGATTTAATCCTGTCTATGGCATATCAAATCGATCATCTATTTTGTATGCTTACCAAGCGAACTCGCCAAAGAATAACGTAATACGTATAGGCTTCCAAAATTTATAATTACGGCGAGCAAAGGAGATAAGAGTGAGCTTATTTAACCATCAATGCCACAAAAAGATTCCTTCAGTCAGAAATTTACTATGCCTCTTTTTTAGATGTACTATCGCTGTCAACGCTCTTGGCCAAAACTCCAACTACAATTGGCCCAGTCAAAACTTGAACATTCACAACAGCCGCTTTGCCGAGCTAGATCAGATTAACAGGGACAACGTGTCCCGACTTACCGAGTCCTGGACCTTCACGCCAGGCCCACAAGACAGTATCACACAAGTCACGCCCCTCGTAGCAGAAGGAACGATGTATTTACATTCTGCCAACACAATGTTTGCCCTTGATGCAGCGACAGGCGAGGAAATTTGGCGCAGGCCACTAGACTCTGGTCCGGCGGGAGGTCCCGTTCGCGGATCAACCTACGCAAATGGCAGAATTTATGCGTACCGAGGCGCTGACCTGTACGCGTTCGATGCAGCTAACGGCGAGGAAATTAGGTCCTTTGGTGAAACTGGAGTAGTTCAGGTCATCACCGATGCGCTTAACTTTAAATATCCGGATGTCTATCCGAACAATACTAATCCCATAAATCTAGGATACCGACTAACCACTCCGCCAACTATCCACAATGGAAAAATGTATGTCGCTGCTGCTTTATCCGAAGGGCATATCCCAGGCGGTTTAGTGATTCGCATTGATGCGTTGAGCGGCGCTGTTGAATGGGTTTTTAATACAGTTCCGCAAACCCCGAGTGATTCAGGTTGGGAAATAGCAAGAGACACTTGGGGCACCGGGCAGCGAGCTGGCGGCGGGGTATGGACACCACCGGCCATCGATACTGAGTTTGGGCTTGTGTACGTAAATGCCGGCAATCCCTCACCCGACTACGACGGTTCTGCCCGTGTTGGGGCAAACCTATTCACCAATGCTACCATCGCTCTTGACATCAACACCGGCGAATTAGCGTGGTATTTCCAAGCAGTCCATCACGATCTTTGGGACTGGGATCATGTTACCGGTCCCCTTTTATTCGATGTTGAAAACAATGAAGGAGATATCGTCAAGGGTGTGGCAGCAGGCGGAAAGAATTGCCTCTTTTACATGTGGGACAGAGAAACTGGGGATCCATTATTCCCAATGCCCGAAACCGCAATGCCAACCGCAACGGATGTGCCGGGAGAAGTCGTTTATCCAACTCAGCCGATTCCCCAAACCGCTCGCGGCGTTCCGATGGATCCGCTATGCGCCACGTTTATTCCTTTTGATGACCCAGAACTCGCAGCACGGAGTAAGCAGATATATACACCTTACTCATTGACCGAGCCTTATATCGTTGCACATGGCGGTTCGAGCTTTGGCTCGGCATCATTTAGCCCTCGAACACAGTTGGTTTACATCACTGGTAAAAACGGCGCGATAAGTCTAACCGTTCAGCCTGTCGGCGACTCATTAACCCCAGGACCCGATAGTCGCGGGCACACCGAAAATTACTCAGCTCTTGATCGAGTATCCGAGGCCTACCCACCCTCATTAACCGTATCAGCCTACAGTCCAGTTGACGGAGAACAGGTCTGGCAGACCGAGCTACCTGCTCAGTCGGGAATTGGAGCCAGTGGCAATCTGGTAACTGCTGGGGACCTGGTTTTCCAAGGTTTGGAGAACGGCGAATTCCATGCCTTGGACGCTGAAACTGGAGCGTCGCTTTTTAAATATCAAACACCACGGACCGTGAGAGCTAGTCCGCTAACGTACTCCGTCAAAGAACAACAGTTCGTGAGCGTTGTATCAACAAACACAGTGGTCACTCTAACACTGCCACAACAGTAGG